>NZ_JBNGCO010000040.1:0-37004 GCF_049974805.1 Baaleninema sp. | reverse complement strand
AGTGCTGAAATCCCTCCGGGGAATCTCCGTCGCTTTAGCGCGGAGAGTAGTCAATCACGCCGAAGCTTTTCCCGAACATAAGGCGGAAGTGGTGCAGCGATTGCACGGGGAAGGAAAAACGGTGGCCTTTGTGGGGGACGGCTTGAATGATTCGGCGGCGTTAGCCTATGCGGATGTTTCGGTTTCGTTCCGCGACGGTTCGGATATCGCCCGCGAAACTGCTGATGTGGTGTTGATGCAGAACGATTTACATGGGTTGGTGGAGGCGATCGCGATCGCCCGCCACGCGACAGGCATTATCGACCAAAATACTAGCGTCGTTACGGTGTCGAATTTGGCGGGGTTGGCTGTGGCGACCACCGTGGGACTCCATCCCATCGCCGCCACGTTGATTAACAACGGTTCCAGTGCGCTGGTGGGCGTTAACGGCTTGCGGCCGGCGCTTGGCGGTTGTCCGCTACCGGAACGGGCGATCGCGCCAGTCCCCTCAGCGTATTCTCAAGCTTCCAAAAACACTCAGGTTTAATATTTGAGGGGTTTCAAAAAATAATAAATACACAGATACATTGTATCACAAAGGAGGTGAAAAATCATGAAATTCGACCTCGATCTTAACGATTTTGTGGAAGACATCGGTCTTCCCGGTGTGGTTTTCGGCGTCGGTGTTCTCGTCCTCACACCGTTTTTTGGGTCGGCGTTAGCCAAGGTTGGAAAACCTTTCGCCAAAGCGACGATTAAAGGTGGATTGGTGGTTTACGACAAAGGCAAAGTGGTCTTTTCTGAAGCTCGCGAAGCCTTCGGTCAAATGGTGAAAGAAAGTCGCGCCGAAATGGAAAATTATGGAAATAACGCCATCGACTCGGTGAAAACGGTCTCGATTCACTCGACTCCTGTTGAAGAGTAAGGAGAGGGAGGGTTGAAAAATTCTATTTTTAAGAATTCTACCGTTTCCCAATTCTGCGCGATCGCCCTTCACCTGGGTTTTCGAGGTTTTCTCGATTTTTTCTAGATTTGTTGTTGCGTCAGGAGGATACCTATTATGTCTAATCTTACCACTTCCCTTTCACATTTTTTCGATCGTCTCTATCAAATTCGGAGGATAAAACATATGACATTGCATCCCGAAGACTTGTTGGAAAATGTCGGACTTCCTGGCATTGCAGCGGGTATTGGTTTAATCGTCCTCGCACCCTTTGCGGTGAAAGCGACCAAACCTCTCGCTAAAGCCGTTGTCAAAGGCGGAATCGTTGCTTATGAAAAAAGCAAAGGCTTCTTAGCTGAAACGGGAGAAGTTTTTGAAGACATGGTGGCTGAAGCTAGAGCAGAACTGGCGGAAAGTCAATCCCAAAAAGTTCTCAATGCGGCGGAAAGTCAACCGGAAAGCAGCTAAGACTGGCTGTCTGACAGATGAGGTCTAAACTGCCGTCCCTTGACGACACAATACTCGAGTGGGGGATGGGTATTTGAGAGGAATTTTCAACCCGTTCCTCACTTTCTATTTGTTGTTGAAATGAGGTTTTTTCACAACAGAGACACAGAGGACACAGAGTTTGGGGGCGATTTTTGAAGGTTGAAGGTTGAAAATTGTCGGGTTGAAGTGTGGAAGGCTTAGGGAAATGATGTTGACTGAAAATGATATTCGCGCCTGGTCAGAACGCAACGAAAAACTCGTTTTAACAGCAAATGTTCCGGCTCGTTTGATGAGCGATACGCCAGGAAGATTGAGGTTTCGGCTGGCTTCTGACTATCGCGTTCCGGCGATGCTAGAACAGCTTAAAACGTCGTTGCGATCGCACCTCCCCAACACTCGCGTTCGCGTCAATCTCGATAACGGCAGCGTGACGGTTTATTACGATTGCGATCGCCTTTCGAGCGATCGACTGTATCGTATTTTGCAAGACTTAAACATCTGCTTTGTGTTATCTGACAAATCGGACGCCGCCACGGAGTTAACGGAAGCAATTGCTTCGGCGAACCGTCAGATCGATCGACTCACGGAAGGCGCGGTAGATTTACGATTTCTGGTTCCGCTGGGATTCGGAACTTTGGCGGTTCGACAGTTAATCGTAGAAGGGGTTCAGTTAGAGGTTATTCCCTGGTACGCTTTAGCTTGGTACGCTTTCGATAGTTTCCTGAAACTGCACTACACTCTCGGAAAATCTGGCAATTGAAGATTTTTTTTCCTCTCCTCATCTCAGAATTCGCGAAAGGCTAAACCCTGTTGCAAGACTTCATAAACTTTTGCGATATTTTCCGCCCATAATGCCTCGATATCTAGCTATTAATCCGGAAAAATTCGCTCCGGTTTTTTCCCTTCATTTCGATTTTTAAGGCAAAACATCAGATTTTATGCCAATTATTGACAGAGATGGCTTGACATTTTTGTAAAAGCGTGGTAAAGAAACGTGGTAATGGAATCGAGATCCTCGGCATCTTGGAGATGCTGGGGATCTTCGCCAAGGGGATCTTCGCGGGGCTTCCCGCCGAGAAGCTAATGCTTAAACGAACGGGAACTCACAGCGAAGCCTGTTCGACGGAAGAGGAGGCGAAAAAGTCGCCGATGAGATATAACGAACCGCACAACACGGGAAGCCGCGCCTCGTCCTCGCAAGCCGCCGCCAACGCCGTTTCTACGTCATCGTGAATCGAACAAGTCACGTCCAGTTCGAGATCGATCGCCATCCGTCGCAAGTCTTCCGGCGGCGTGAAACCGTGGCTGGGAACGGGAACGAAACGAACGCTGTCGCGCGATCGCAGCAAAGTTTTCAAAATTCCTGCTGCGTCTTTCGTCGAAAGAATCCCCATCACCCAGGTTACGGGGGTTTCCAAGGTTTCCACATAGCGACGCAACACCTCAGCCGAGGCTACGTTATGGGCGCCGTCTACCAAAATACGACGCTCTCGCCAGGTTATCCACTCCAACCGTCCTCGCCAACGCGCCTGTTGCATTCCCCGACAAATCGCCGCGTCGGAAATCTCCCAGCCTTGCGGTCTTAACTGCTTGATGGTGGCGATCGCTAAGGCAGAATTGAGTAACTGAACGTCCCCCGGAAGGGGAAGCGGATAGCGCAACCCGTCGTAAATGGCTTCGGTTTCCGAGATGGGCGTCGCTGGCTGAATCCACACCGCCGGACAGTTTAATTCCTCAATTCGGAGTTCGAACACGGCGGCGGCGTCGTCGGGGAGAGTTCCCAAAATCGCGGGACGTTCGCGTTTGAGAATGCCCGCTTTTTCAAAGGCGATTTCGGCTAAAGTCGATCCTAACCGCTGCCAGTGATCGCGACTAATAGAGGTAATAACACAAGCTAGGGGGCGATCGCAGACGTTGGTGGCGTCGAGTCGTCCGCCGAGTCCTACTTCCAACACGGCGATATCGACGTTTGACTCGGCAAAATAGAGAAAGGCGGCGGCGGTGACGATTTCAAATTGCGTCGGCGTGGGTTTGGCGGGATCGATCGCCGCTGCAACTCGTTCGACGATGGCGATAAAATCGGATTCAGATATTGGCGTTCCGTCAATACAGATGCGTTCGCACCAACTGGTAAGGTGAGGCGAGGTATAGCGTCCGGTTCGATATCCGGCGGCGCTGAGAACGGAACTGAGATAGGCGCAAACTGACCCTTTTCCGTTGGTTCCCGCCACGTGAACGATGGGAACCCGCTGATGGGGATTGTCTAAGGCGGTGAGAAGTTCCCGAATGCGATCGAGTCCGAGATGAACGCCGAAGCGAGCGAACTGTTGCAGTAACGAATCGAGCATGAAACCATACGAAAAATCAGATAATGGGCATTGTATCCCGTGGCTTCAGTCTTTTTGGCTATGGTCTTCCGTTATAGTATTCACAACATCGCCATCGTGAGGAAACTATGTCAAAAACTCGAGTGGGTTTGCTGTTCGGAGGTCGTTCGGGAGAACATGAAGTTTCGATTTCCTCTGCCCGATCGATCGCCAACGCTTTCGCCAGCGACGACAACGCCACTCGCTACGACGTACTTCCGTTTTATATCGGGAAAGACGGACGCTGGCATCCTCCTGAAATTGCTCGATCGGTGCTAGACTCGGCGCAACCGCTGCGTGAGGAACGGGACGACACCGCGCAATTGTGGCAGTTTCCCCCTCAAGTGACGCAGGTTGACGTTTGGTTTCCCATCCTCCACGGACCGAATGGGGAAGACGGAACGGTTCAGGGATTGTTACAACTGATGCGTGTTCCCTATGTGGGTTCGGGGGTTCTCGGTTCGGCGGTGGGAATGGATAAGTTGGCGATGAAATCGGCTTTCGCACAGGCGGGTTTACCGCAAGTTAGCTATCGCGAAATTCTGCGATCGGAAATTTGGTCGAATCCCTGCGTGTTTCCTAAACTCTGCGACGATCTTGAAGAAAGTCTGGACTATCCCTGTTTCGTCAAACCTGCCAATTTGGGATCTTCGGTGGGGATTTCTAAGGTGCGATCGCGCGACGAGTTAGAATCGGCCTTAGACAGCGCCGCCAGTTTCGATCGCCGCATCATCGTCGAAGCGGGTATCGCCAACGCCAGAGAAGTTGAATGCGCGGTTCTCGGAAACGACAATCCGAAAGCCTCAGTCGTCGGCGAAATTACCTTTGACAGCGACTTTTACGATTACGAAACTAAATATACTCAAGGACGCGCCGAGTTGTTGATTCCCGCACCGCTTCCGGAAACGGTGTCTCGTCGAATTCGCGATTTAGCCATTGAAGCCTTTCTCGCAGTGGACGCGGCGGGATTGGCGCGAGTGGATTTCTTCTACGCCGAAGATACTGAAGAGATTTACCTCAACGAGATTAACACCCTCCCCGGTTTCACCGCCACGAGTATGTATCCGCAACTGTGGAACGCCACGGGAATTTCGTTTCCGCAACTGGTTCGTCAACTGGTGGAACTCGCGATCGATCGCACGTCCTGAACCTTCGGGAACTCACGGAAGCTTATGAGAATTTACTGAGATTTCCGGGTTCGAGATTGGACGCCGCGCGATCGCGATTGGGCTGCAACGATTATCGCCACGGTGTTGGCGGAATACGGTTTACCCTGGGAACCGCAGGAGATCGATCGCGGTGCGATTGTACGAGAAATCTGGCTATCAAGCGGCGACGGGAGTGGAAACGCCACGCTGCGATCGCGTCTACGTGAAAACCCTCCCCAACGCCGTCTCGTCGGCACTTCACCACAAAGACATATAGCACAAAGACATAGAAAACACGGAGGGTTGGGGCGTTTTCCCCGAAAAACCTCGAAGAAAAACGGTTCGCCAAAGAAAGCGAACCGTCTCCGTTTGTTCTATCCCAAAATCTGTCGATCGAAACGAGAAACTTCCGAGAAGAGCGAACCCCTATCCCATCGCGTTGGCGAAAAACTTTAGCGGACGCCGACTCTTTGACTCTGACGCTCTGCGGAGTGGTCGGAGAACCAGGCGGTGTCTTCTAGTATCGGCGAAGCCACTGCTCCACAAAGTAACAGACTCAAGAGTGTCAATTGAATCCAGTCCGTGTAATAGCCTCTGTATGTAGAATTACCCTTCATGACTCTGTTTCTATCTCCTCTTACAACTGTCAAAGCCCCAATGTCAACACCAATTCGCCGCTCGTTAAGCTTCGGTGTACCCCCCAGCCTGCGACCCGATCGCAATACAGATCCCTATCTTGGCTGGCTCTGGGGCGATCGACCTAGTATATGTACTTACGTAAAAACACTTAAATCTCTACTAGCTAGATTAACGAAGACGACTCGCCCTGTCAAGAGGATTTGTTTGGGGCAAGCATCGCTGTTTTGGGCAAAAAATGGCTTTATATGGCTTTAATCTGACCTTAAAATGACTCGAAATAAGTTTCTTGTCTTAAAAAATAGAAGTTAAAAAAAAAGATTAAATTTTTAAAGTCTCGAATTCATGGGGATTTCACGCCTTAAGATCGTGCGTGAACCGACGATCGATCGCCGTTTCGACTGAGGAATTTAAGCAAAATCCCGTAATTTCTTCAAACCAATTTAAATTAATAACTAAACATAAATATTTAAATTAACCCACAAGTATCGTTGGCAGAAGTTGCGACCTCAGTGCTAGTTCGATCGAACCGGAAACTGATATCGTATCGATCGCCCTAACGTTTGCCTCAAACGCCGTGAAACCTTCCATTTCCGATACCCTCAGCGATCGCGTCGAATCCCTCAAATCCGGCGTTCTCAGCGCCATCGCCGTAACCCTAACTCACCTTCCCCTAGCTTACGCCACCCAATCCGATCGCATCGATCTCCTATTACAGGTGGCGATCGTCGCCTTCAGCGGCGTTCTTTTCGGGATTACCTACCGTTACGCCGTGCGTCGCGACGAGAACTCCCACCTCAAATCCGGCGTTGTTTTCGCGTTCGGTTTCGTGCGCGGTTTGGCGCAAATCGAGAGCGCCATCGATCCGCAAGCGATCGATCCTTCCTTACTCATTTATCCCCTCGAAAGCCTAGGACTCTTCGCGATCGCCGGACTCCTCCTCGATCTCGCACTGCAACGCCGTTGGATCGAGCCGATGCGTTAAATCAATCTCAAGTCCCAACACTTCCGACATAAGTTGACCTCACATAAACCCCTCGCAACTCTCCTAACCTATGACATTTCCCGAAGCATTTTGGCAAGGCGTCGACGAATTCAATTCCGGCCAGTTTTACCCCTGTCACGATACCCTCGAAGCCATATGGCTCGAATCGATCGATCCCGACAAAACCTTTTTTCAAGGAATTCTTCAAATTGCCGTCGGATACTACCATCTAAGCAACCATAACTGGAAAGGCGCTCTGATTCTCCTCGGAGAAGGAACGAACCGCCTGCGTCGCTACCGCCCCGAATACAAAACCATCGATGTCGAGACGCTGTTTTCGAGATCGATCAACAGCCTGCAAACCCTCCAAGACGCCGGAGAAGAGCGCGTCGCCGAATTCGCCGCCAAATACGGCTTGAGTGGCGACGCCACCGAACCCCCCGTCTTACCGCTTCCCAAAATCGAGACGGTGCAAAACCCTAAATAACGCGATCGCGCCGTCGATCTCCCGTCAGTTCCCCAAACTGTCCTAACCCAGACATAGCATCTCAAAACAATTGATACTATTGGAGTACCGAAGAAATACCGATATCGGTATTTCTCACCCTCCCAACGCCTCGCGCGTTTCCTGGCTGTCGAATCGAGCCTCTTGCTACCGATATGAAACCTCTCGCCCTCGCCAAACTCCGTTTGGTATTCGCCCTATCCCTTCCCGTCGCCCTCGGCGGCGCCATCGCCGCACCGACGAACTCCCAAGTCACCGGAAGCAGCACCCCCCTAACCGTTCGCGCCGACGTACAGGAAGCCGACGCCCGCACGGGAATCGTTACCGCCCGAGGAAACGTCCAAATCAACTATCCCTCCCGCGACATCCAAGCCACCTCCAACCAAGCGCAGTATTTCAGCAACGAACGCCGCCTCGTATTGACGGGAAACGTCTACGTCTTGCAAGAAGGAAACAGCATTCGCGGAGAAGTCGTTACCTACCTGATTGACGAAGGGGTATTCGTGGCGCAACCCCTTCCCAACCGTCAAGTCGAATCCATTTACCTGATTCCGGAAAACACCAAACCCGATCGCCCCTCCGCCCCAGACGCCCCACCTATCCAGTAAACTTCAAGAATCTTCGCGTTTCCCAGGGCAGTTTTCCGGTACAGTAGCAATATTTTTCACAGTCACCCGTCCCCCGTGAAGACAGTTTTCAGTTGACCGTTTCTCCCCCGCTCCCTGGCTTCCCCTCTCCCTGGCTCTCCTTCCCTCCAGCATGAGAATCGTCCTCGACAATATTCACAAATCCTATAACAAACGCCCTGTCGTGAGCCGAGTTAATTTGTCGGTGAACCAGGGCGAAGTTGTTGGGTTGCTGGGGCCCAACGGGGCGGGGAAAACCACGACATTTTGTATGGTGACTGGACAAGTCAAGCCCGATCGCGGACGAGTTTGGCTCGACGATCGCGATATTACCCATTTTCCCATGCACCGACGGGCGAAAATGGGAATCGGCTACTTAGCTCAAGAACCGAGTATTTTTCGCCATCTGACGGTTCGCGATAACCTGCTGCTCGTCTTCGAACAAACAGGAGTTCCGAGACGAGAGTGGGGAAAACGCCTCGATGCGCTTCTGTCGGAATTTCATCTCGAAAAAGTAGCTTCGACGCTGGGAATTCAGGTGTCTGGAGGGGAACGGCGACGCACCGAAATCGCGCGATCGCTCTCTACTGGATACGGCGAACCGCTGTTTCTGTTGCTGGACGAACCCTTCGCCGGAATCGATCCCATCGCCGTCGCCGACATTCAACAGCTTATCGCCCGACTGCGCGATCGCAATATCGGTATTCTCATCACCGATCACAACGTCCGCGAAACCCTCGAAATCACCGATCGCGCCTACATTATGCGAGAAGGGGAAATCCTCGCCTCCGGAAGCCCCCGCGAACTCTACGATAACCCCCTCGTGCGCCAATACTATCTCGGCGATCGCTTCCAATGGTAATGATTGTTGGGTTTCGCTGGCGCTTCACCCAACCTACAATTTTCTATAATTTTCTATAATTTTCTATAATTTTTCTACAATTTCACTGTCTACAATTTCCCTTTCAAACTATCACTTTCGAGCCACACAACGCATCCACCAATAACTAATTGATAGAGCGAAAACCGCACTCGCCAAACCGATAATATCTAAACCCGAAGTTTTTTCTAAATCGAGAATAATGATTTTTCGCGCTACCGCAATCAGCGAAGTTGCAATCACCAACTCAACTTGAAAAACGTGCTTTCTCAGGTATGCTGTGATGTTTTCGAGGATTTCTAAAGTGATTAAGACGTTTAAAAACAGTCCGAAAATCTCGAACAAGGTCTTTTTAAAGTAGGCGAAATCGCTATTCAAAAAACTCGCCGAAATCGTCAAAGTCAAATCCCAAACTGCCTCGAAAATGACGATAAGCATGGCGATCGAAAGGACTTTCGCCACGATGACTTGAACCTTTTCGACGCCATCCACAAAGCCATCGTCGCTCAGCACGTGACGAATCCAGCGTATTAACCCGTTCGATCGATTGCGTTGAGACATTCCTCCTCACCCCATCACAGCACCCGATTCTCACCGCTTATTCCTGAGGAATCGCCAGCATCAAATTCGCATCTTGATAATACTTATACCCAATCCCGAAATTCAAGGGGCGCACCGTCGTATCGGTGGCGTAAACTTCCCTCAAATCCGGCTGATAGCGTTGGGCGAACAAATCGATGGGACGCAAATAACTGCCATAAAACTGACGGTTCCAATCCGACGCATTGAAAAAGCGCAGCGGAATTCCCGAATCGTCCTGTAACACCGCTTGGCTGCTCGATAAAATCGTATTGCGGATTTCCGAAAAATAATCGTTGTGCATCAAATAGGACGCCGCTTTCAAATAGGTGACGGGTCGATCGAACTCACCCACAAACTTCAAAAACTCCGGCGTCTGTGCCAAGCCGTCGTTCGATAAATCCGTAGAAAAATAATACAACCGTTTCGGCACCGTTTCCCCTTCCGGCACAAAAGTAATCCTTACCCCGTCAATCCAACCCTGTGCCTCGGCGCCTCCCGCTTCCACAGGTTGCAGGTTCGCCGACTCGTCCAACCCGATATGTTGAATCTCCAAAATCCGCTGGTTCGTCCGCCCCATAAACAACAGCAGAATCGGCAAAACCCCCTGTTGGTCTAAATCCTGCGCCATCGCGTTCGTGCGGAAAAAGCTATATTGCAAAATGGCGTATAACGACTGATTGGCGTCGTTGAGTCGTTGCTGAACCTGACCCGGCGAGAGATTTTCAAAGGAAGGCATATCACCGACAGGTTCGAGTCCGACGAGAACGTAATCCGTCGCCTCGGGAAAAAAGGTATAAGCGTAGAGAAAATCGGGGCCGCTGAAGGGATAAAACAGGTTCGGCGTTCCGGCGTTGAGGGATTGTAACTCCGTTTGCGCCCACGATCGCGCTTTCGAGAGTTGTTGCGCCTCCATTTGTTGCCATGCCGATTCTAGATAGGCGGCGTGGTCGTTCCAAGCAGCGGTGTCCTGTTGCGCCGCCAGGGGACTATCTTTCTCGACGGGGATTCCGGCTAAAAACTTCGCCGTATCGGTGAGAAGGCGAACCTGTTTTTCATCGAACGCTGCTAACGGGTCTTCCTCAGCCGTGGTTTCGGTCTCTGTCGCTTGTTCGGTCTCTGACGAAGATTCAGGCGGGGTGTCTGTGGCGGTTTCCGTGGCTGTGTCTTCCCTGTCCGACGGCGACGTGGCAGCGTCCGACGACGCTTCGACCGAGGCGGTGTCCGTAGAGGTTTCAGTGGAAGACTCGGTGTCGGGGGTCGAACAGCCCTGAAGTCCTCCGACACATAAGGTACTGGCAAACAGAACGGACAGCAATTGACTCCGGTTCATCATCTTTTTTTGACAACAGGTTATGGATAGAACAACAAGAGAAAAAGGTAACGAGACTCGGTTATTGAGAGTTGGAACGGGACGAGGCGAGTTGGTGTTTCGCCGCCCAAAAATACAGGGGTAAGCCGAGGGCGATGGTGCCCAACCCTGCCAAGGATTCGATGGGTTTACTCGTCAAGACAAAAACGACAATCCACAGGCTGATGCCCACAAATACAGCGGGCGTCAGGGGATATCCCCAGATTTTGTAAGGTCGAGGCGCCTCCGGTTGTTTCACCCGCAGGACGAACACCCCCAACACCGTCAGTAACGAGGAGAGGGTGAGGGTAAAGCCTAAATAGGTCAACACCGCTTCAAAGGTGGAGGTGATAATGAGGGCGATGGCGATCGCCAGTTGCAGCCACAGGGCAAAATGGGGGATACCGTGACGGTTCTTTTTCGCCAAGCCTCGAAAAATGGCGAAATCCTCGCCGATGGCTTGGGTGACGCGGGGTCCGGCCCAGGTCATGGCACTAATGGAGGAGACTAACCCGAAGGAAATCAACAACCCCATCAATTTCGCCCCCTGTTCCCCGAAAATGGAGGTAGCGGCGATGTATCCCACTTCCACCTGTCCCGCCATCTCTTCAATGGGCGTACTGTAGAGAAAGACGAAGTTGAGGGCGACGTACAAGACCATGACGACGCTGGTACCGAACAGCAAGGCCCGAGGGACGTTGCGTTGGGGCGATTTGACTTCGCTGGCTAGGTAAACGGCGGCGTTCCAACCGGAATAGGAGTAGGTGACGAAGACCAGAGAGACGGCGAAAGGGGCGCTGGTAATGGCGTTGAAGTCGTCCGCCGAGGGTAGAAAACTCAGGTCTTGAGGGGTGGCTAAGACCACCCCGCAGAGGATTAACAGGACGATGAGGGCGACTTTTAACACCGTCATGCTGTTTTGAAAGTAGCTGCCGATGGTGTTTTGTTGGGAATAGAGAATGGAAATGGCGATGGTGACGAACAAGGCCACCCCCATCGGTGAAAAGATGGGAAATACCCTCGACAAGTAGTCGCCGAGTGCCATTGCAGCTAAGGCGATGGGGGCGGCGAAGCCGACGGTGACGGAAATCCAGCCCGAGAGAAAGCCGACGGCGGGATGGTAAATTTTCGAGAGAAAGTGATATTCTCCGCCGGATCTCGGCATGAGGGCGCTGAGTTCGCCGTAAGATAGGGCGCCGGAGAGGGCGAAGATGCCGCCGATAACCCAGAGTAACAGGAGTGCGAATCCGGTCTGAATATCGGCAACTTGAAATCCCAAGCTGGTAAAGACGCCGGTTCCGATGGTGTTGGCCACGACGAGGCAACTGGCGGTAAACAGGCTGATGGTGCGAGTGTTGCCCTGAGAATCTTCACTCATATCAATAGGTTTTATGGAGTTGAATTTAGGGGGTTTGGAATATCCGTTGACAGGGTTGAAACTGCTGAAACGGTCGAATTGAATGGGTCGAGACGCACCGATCGAACCTTGCCTGGGAATTGATTCGATCGGCTTACAGTCTACCCTCGAGCGATCGCCTTTGTCGAACCGCAGCGGCGATCGCTCAGGGTTCGGCGACCACTTCAACGATGGTGTCGGTTTTGGGTCCGATGCGATAGAGATAATCGAGAGCGGTTTTATCCTCGAGGGCGTAAGCTCTTAAAAATGCGGCACTCCAACGGGCGATGGTTTCGATGGCTTGCTCTTGCGGTAGTGTCGGAGAGCGGGGTTCGGGGGGAGAACCGGAAGGATTGTCGCGATCGGTAATACCGTAGTGGTTGGCGCCCTCGACCTGCACGTACATTTTTGGGGGATACTTAATCTGCCCGTAGGTTTGTTGGATTTCTTCGGGGGTAATCAAACTGTCTCGACTTCCCGCCACCAGCAGGGTGGGAACGCGGGAATTGTCGATGCTGAGATATTCTCCGTCTTCCCAGAGAAAAGTCCCGTAAAAGGCGGCGGCTTTCAGTTCTTTGGGAATTGTATAATCGCCGATGCAAAAGGGGACGTCGCAAGCGCCGCGAATGGCGTCGAGTCCCATCATTCCGCCGTGGGAATGGCCGAGAAGCACCAGGGTTTCCGGGTCGATTTTTTTGTAGAGAGGCGATTTGGGGGTTTGGGTTTCCCGTCGCATCGACTCGAGAACGTCGGTGACTTGTCCGACTTGTGCGAAGAGTTCGTCTCGACCGCGCACGGAAACGGTGTGGTTGGGAACGGCTACGATAAAGCCGTACCGTCCTACCTGTTCGGCGAATTGGCTGTAATGGGCTTTATCGACGTTGAGTCCTTGTAATAATAAGGCTACAGGAAGCGGTTGTTTGACCTGGGCGGGATAGTAGAGATCGATCGAGTCGCCTCGAATCGTCGAGGTGCTATAGCGAGTCATGGAGTTGTACAGAGGAGACATCTCGGACGCAGCGGCGGCGCGAGAAGGGGAGCGCGATCGCGCCAACTCGAGGTGCGATCGCCGGGCTGTGGCGTCGGGCCCCGCCAAGCCGACCGCCGAAACCGTCGCCCCTCCTACGAATAACACCGCTAACCGTCGCCAGAGTGAGTTCTCCATCTACCCTCTGTCGAACTGACGGGACATCAGGATACGATGTCGAGTTCTTCAGGGCGGAAATGCGCTCTAAATTTCTTTTTACCCACGCGAAACAGCACGTTAACGGGTAAGTTCGCGCTGACCGGGCGACCGTTCCAATCGGTGAGGATTTCGAGAACTTCTCCTTCCTCGCCTTTCACGTCAAACGCCTCGTTTCGGTGTTCGGGATGGTGATAGACGACGATGGACTCTTTTACGCGAACGCGAGCGCCTACTTCGATCGTTGTCATGTTTCGGTATTCTCTTTCAGATACAACGAGGTACGGTAGCCCCTGCGGCTAACCGACCGGGTATCACAACGTTTCTATCTTCCCACAGAATTGGGAGAGCCGGGGAGAGGGGGAGTCGGGGAATTGGTCGGGGGCGCGATGCAGCGGGAAAATCTGGCTGAAATTCGGTAATTTTTGTTCGATCGCATTTCGCATCTCGGCTGCGTTCTCTTGAAAAAGCCGAGGTTTAGAGGGCTTTGCTGACGTAAAATTTTCGTGATTTTTTGCTAAGAGAAACCATATGATACTGAAGCTCAAACTGACGCTTAAAACAATGGTTGCACTCCAGTAAAATGCCGGAAATTTGACAATTTTTTTGAGTTTTGCCGGGGGTTGGGGTGAGTGGTGGCAACCGGGACGGCGATCGCACCGCTGGCGAGTCCCACACTGGCGATTTCGACGGTTTGGTTGAGTGTTCGATCGCTCTTGGTTTGCTCGATTTGAATAACCCCTTCGATGTTGCGTATGAGGTTGCTCGGTAATGTTAAACTGCTGGATAAATTATCTCGATTGAACTCAATTTTTTAGCAATTTCTATCGGGATTTCAGTTCGATTCAAACGTCGATTTTAGGTCTAATCTAATTACGTTTTGCCTGGAATTGTAGTTTTCACTGTTAATGGCGATCGCATGTTTTTGAGCCTCGAGCAACACCAATTTTTCGGCGTAATCCGATCGATCGCCCAAGCCTTTCGTTAATTGATGGGGTGGTTTTCCCGCCTTCCCATTGACTCAACTCCCATCACGAAGCTGTAAAACCCGAGAGCCAACGGTCAAACCCAACCCACGAATCGCCTTGACGTCTACCACCTGAAACCCCAAAGATTCGTAGAGTTTCTGCGCTCTCCAATTCTTCACATCGACGCTAATAAACAGCGATTTTCCCGTTCTTTCCGCTTCCGCCATACAGCCTAAAAGCAACTGACGTCCGATTCCACGATTTCGATAGGCTGGAGAAACCGCCAAATTTCCAATATAAAGAGAATCCGCCGGAAAGTCGTGTTTTAAAAGATATCTCAATATCCCACCTCGTATCAATTTCAGCCAGAGCTGTTGTTGCCAGGAAAAAACTTCTCGTTCGTCTGCATTCTCCTGAAGTCGATTCGTCGGAATCAACAACACTATTCCTACAATTTTGTGTTGAGATTCTGCTACTGTGATATATCGATGGCTGAAACGGTTGTTGGCTCTCGAAATTAACTGGCTTAAGCGGTCGATCGACCCTCTGCCAAACATGAGTTTAAAAAGCGACGGAGCAGATTCAAAAACTAATTCGGCGACTGTTTTTAAGTCGTGACGATCTAAAGATAAAGGAAGGTAAGATATTTTGGTTAGATTTGTCGATCGCGGAGAAAAATTCACTTTTTCAAAAATATTTTTAATACAAAAATAAACAACAAAAATCGAGTTTTCGGAGATTAGGGTGTAATTTGTCAATTTAAATCTGCGGCGCAGCCCCAAGCTACGATTCTAAGTCTTGTTTCAACAAGGCAACGACTCGATCGAGCAGAACCGAACGAGACGCCTTAAACAAAATGCGATCGCCCGGTTTCACGAACTCCCGCAACCGTTTCGCCAACCGTTCCCGCACCTGCTTCGAGTCCAAATTCTCCCAATCCACGAAGGGAATCCCTCGCGCCCCAGCCACCATCGCCTCGGCTTCGGGGGCTTCCGCCAACACGAACAGGGCGTCTAACCCCAAGGCTTTGACCCGTTCTCCCACCTCGCGATGGAACTCCAAGGATCGATCGCCCAACTCCCGCATCGTCCCCAACACCGCAATCCGACGGCGTCCCGGCGTCTGCGCCAACATCTCCAACGACGCCAACATCGACTCCAACCCGGCGTTATAACTTTCATCGAGAATCGCGATATCCTCTCGAAGATCGTACTGTTTCGCTCGTCCTCCCGGTAACTCCACCCTCAACCCCTCGCGCAACGACGAGACATCGATATCCAACACTTGCGCCACCGCCAACGCCGCCAGCAGATTCGAGGCGTTGTGACGACCCGGAAGCGGTAGCCGATAGCGATCGCCCTCCAATTCCAAGGTATCCATATCCACCAGGGCGCCGTGTAAATCGCCCCCGTCTAAACCAAACGTCACCGTTTTCCCCGACCACACCCTCGCAGCGGTTTCCATCAACAACCCATTATCGTGGTTGAGAATCGCCACCCCGTCCGGGGGCATTTCCGCCAACAGTTCGCATTTGGCGTTGGCGATGGCTTCCCGCGACCCCAGTAAGCCAATGTGCGCCGTTCCCACGTTCGTAATCACGCCAATCGTGGGACGGGCGATGTGCGTCAGTTCCGCAATTTGTCCGCGCCCCCGCATCGCCATTTCAATGACGGCGTAATGGTGGTGGGGCGTCAGTTGCAACAGGGTTTTCGGAACGCCGATTTCGTTATTGTAATTGGCTTGGGTTTTCAGCACTTTTCCCCGCGTTCCCAACACCGCCGCAATTAATTCCTTGGTTGTGGTTTTCCCCACCGAACCCGTCACCGCCACCACGGGAATCGGATGCACGTCTCGCCACCAGCGGCCTAAGGTTTGATAGGCCGTGAGGGTGTTGGGAACCACCAGTTGAGGCAAAGTGGGATCGGGATTGCGACGGTGAACCACCACTGCGATCGCCCCCAGTTCGATGGCTTTCCAGACGAAATCGTGACCGTCGAAGGTTTCCCCTTGCAAAGCCACGAACAAATTACCCGGTTTGACACTGCGGCTATCGGTGGAAATGCCCGTGCAGGGCGTCTCGAACTGGGCGTCTGTGATGCCGCTAGACTGGGCGGAAAGAACGTCGGCGATTTGACAGAGTGCGATGTGCATGGTGACCGGGGAGATGATGAGGTGATGGGAGATCGACTTCTACAGGCGATCGAAATATTTCGGCGTCAAGATTTTAGCTTGGAGGGCCAAGACGATCGACCCGCCGAGGAGACCACCGAGGAGATAGTGGGGAAAGTCCCACCAGGCGAAGGTACTCCCTAAAAATAGTTTACCGATAACCATCTCCCGTACCGCAGCCAGTAACGGCGGATTCCACAGTTGCAAAAACTCTAAGGCGCAGGTGGCGACGAACACCGCCGCCGCGATCGACCAGGCTGCCAATTCCGGGAAAAAGAAGGAAATTAAAAATATGAAAAACATCTCGTACACGATCGCCCCGGCAAATCCGTTGACCCAAGCTTGCCAGAGTCCCTGATGGGCTTTCGTCCACAGTCCCAAAGGAACAGAAACGACTAAAGCCACAGCCAAGGCTTTGCGGTAGTTGTTCAGTCTGCGGTTGCGGGCGGTACGGAATCTCATATCGGCGACGATCTCACTGGCGATTTCCCCTCTCCATTCAAAACCAAATTGGCGATTTCCGTAGAGGTATTTTCGTCGCCGGGAGGCGATCGATTGAAAGTTCGAGTCTCCTAACTACTCCGCGAACGATCGTTTCAATTCTCAATTAACACTGGAGATTTCTCGTGAGCTTCCACTCCGTCCGACGCGATCGAAACGGGTTCGAGACCTCGCAAAATCTCCCGGTGGAAATTCTGCCGAATTTGGGGGTTGAGATAACGGGCTTGCAAGACTTGCCACCGTTGCCAAGCTTCGTAACGAGTGTCTTCGAGGAGTTTGGCAAATTTCGGCGTTTCCTGTTTCAAATCGCACTGGAAAACCTTGCTGAGAAATTCCCCCATCACGCAGCTATCTTGAATGTTGCCCAGTACTTCCTGAAGCTCCTTCATATCTGCTAAATAAGCTTGATAAGTGGGGCTGTAAAGGTCGGCGAAGGAATTCATCAAGTAGCGCACTCGCTTCGCTTGTTTGCGAAGTTCGTGCAAAATGTAGCCTTGTTTGGCGATAATCGCTTCGACTTCTTCACTGGTAAACGCCGGACGATGGCCGTTGTCGGGAGTTTTCGAGAAGCCAACCCACCATCCCGGTTCGAGGAGAAGACGGCTGATACTGGGGAGTAAAATATCGGGGAGAACGTCGCCGACCGCCATTTGAGAATAGACGCGATATTGGGGTCGATCGAGCCATTTCGTGACGGCTTTCTTGAATTTTTTGTATTTTTTACCCTTGAGGAGTTCGCGGACTTCGGCTAAGGCGGCTTTGCGCTCTTTGGCGAGGGCTGCGATCGCCGGTTCGATTTTCGATCGCTCTTTCTTCGGTAAATTGGGTTGGTATCGATCGACCAAGGCTTCCTGCATCACGTCGATATCGCGCAGTTTCCCCAGCGTCCGAGAAATTTTGCCGATCGCCTTGTTCTGGGCGGCTTTCGGCAGTTCGATGGCTGCCTCGAAGCCCGTCAAATCCGATCGCAACCGTCGCATCCCCACCCGCATTTGGTGTAAAGCTTCGGGATCGCGATCGTCGAGAACGTCAGATTCGTATTTGAGCGTGCGTTTGACGTGCTTTTTGACCGCATCGTAGGCGCGATCGCCCAGAGGTTGTTGTAGGTTCGGCGGTTTCGCGGTCATCTATTACTATCACCTCCATCAAATCTCAATCGGGTGTGGTGGAGAGGTGGCACCCAATACTCAACAGTTCGATTTTGACAGATCTCAGTCTCCTTTGGCGGATTTCTTAACGCTTTGTTAACCTTGTGTGAGGTTCGTGGTGTGGCCGGTCGATGGCCGTCTGGCTTGTTGCGTATTGCCATGGGTATTGCTATGCGTATTGCAGAGAAAGTTGACTTGACGGCGAGGCTCGATCGCTTGACAGCGTTAAGTTACAACAGAGTTTTTTTGGGTCTTCGGAGTTTGAGGCGATAAGCAGATTTTATATCCCCCCTTCGCCCCCCTTACTAAGGGGGGTTGGGGGGATGGGGCGAAGCTTTGTATTAAAACTTAAAAATTACACCTTAATTTACAAATTACACCATAATTTACGAAGACCGGTTTTTTTATCATGGTAAAAAACTTCGTTCCCCAACTTTTAGTATTTTAAGAAATTTCAGATATTAGATATTTTTCGATTCTTAAGGTTTGAATTTATATTTTGACCGATCGGTCATAGGTATATCCCCGGCATTTTTGAGATGCCGGGGATCTGATGGAATATCTGATGGAACAGCATTAATTTAAATTTATTAAAAGAACCTGGAGATTTAAAGAGATTGGCTCAAAACAGTGGTACGTTAAACCCATTGCGCTTCAATTGCGAAGCGATCGCCCAGCAAAACTTCTAAAATCAAACGCTCTATGACTTGCTTCGTTCCCTGGCTGCACATGCACCAACCCCCCATTTGGCACAACAACCGTCAAACAGGGAATTTAGAAAAAATGCTAAGCGGCGATCGCAACTCCGAAGAAGGCTGGAACGCCCAATGGTTCGCCCAAGCCTATAAAAATCCCGCCCGATACGCCCAACAACTCAGCCAAGCCGGAAAACACCCTCGGATGATAGTAGACTATTCCGGCGTTTTATTAGAAGAACTGGCGCATTTGTCCGAAAACGGAACCTTCGCCAACCTACAGGTTGATGGCGAACCGATTGGCGACCTCATCGCCCTGTGGCGTCACGTATTAGAGAACTATCCCGAGGCGATCGAATTTGCCGGAAGTGCCTACAGTCATTGTTACTTTCCCGCCACCCCCGAAAGAGATTGGCAAGCCCAAATCGAAACCTGGCAACAGGTATTTCAAGACTTGTTCGGCGAAGCGGCCTTGCGTCGCGTCAAAGGCTTTTGGCTTCCCGAAATGGGGATGACCGGCGAACCGCAACAGGCAATAAAATTAGTGCGATTGTTAAAACGCTGCGGTTACGAGTGGCTGATTCTCCCCACTTCCGCCTTAGAAATGCCTGAAGATTGGACGACGCCGGAATTGGAAAACCAAGTTCACGAGTTAGAAATTACCGCCGACGGGGAAACCGAACGGATGCTGTGCGTGGTTCGCGATACCGAAATGGGAATTCGCCAACAAAGCGGCCATAACGCCGATGGCTGTTTGAACGACATTCGCTATCGATCGCGCGTTTTTTCCGAAAAAGGCATTTCCACACCGCCGTTAATCGTTCCCACCTCTGACGGGGAAAACGGCAACGTGATGATGTTCGAGTATTTCCGAAATACCTTCGTTCCGCTAGTGCATCAGATGTCCGAACTTCCCGATATCGAAATGGCGACCGCCAGCGAATATATTGCCAAATACCTCCCCGAGACCCCCACGCGAGTTCGGTTGAAAGCCACGGGGGGATCGTGGATTGGCGGACATCAAAGCTGGAACGAGGGCGATCGACGTCAGGGAATTTTACGAGAAATCGACGAACTCAGTCGAGAGGTGGCGGCGTTAAATCCCGCCGAGTTTCGCGAGTCGGAATTTGAAGAAATTCGGCGATTGTTGTTGGTGTGCGAAACCAGTTGTTTCGTGTATTGGAACGCCGAATTTTGGTTTAACCAAGCCGATCTGTTTTTGGGGAAATTGCGAGGGCGTGTGAAACAGTTCGAGGTAGTTTGAGGTAGGTTGGGTGGTTGGGTGGAGCGATGGCTCTACCCAACAACAGCTCAATTCATTGCAGAGAATCAAATCTGATAAATTTACATTTTTGAGATATACCCAGATCGATCGCCCCCCACCGCTAAACCCAACAGCCTAACGTCATCCCCAACAACAATAAAAACCCAATCCAGACGTTCTGTCCGAAGAGTTCCCCATAAGCCGGACGGGGTAAATCGTCGTGTCGCAACCGCCACACCTGCCAAGTCCACCCGCCAAACGCCGCCGCTAACGCCACCCAGAAACTCCATCCCAAACCCATCGCGACGCCGACAGCAGCCAAACAAGCCACCGTTCCGGCGAAAAAGACAGCGATCGCCCCCACCACGGTATCCCCGAAAAACAGGGCGCTAGAATTAATACCAATCTGGCGATCGTCCTCGCGATCGGACATCGCATAAATCGTATCGAAGCCCAGGGTCCACAACACAGTCGCCCCCCACAACCACCACGTCGCCGGTTGCAAATTTCCCGTCACCGCACTCCAACTAATCAACACCGCGAAGCCCCAAGCGATCGACAACACCAACTGCGGCACCGGAAACACCCGTTTCGCCGCCGGGTACAGCAAAATCACCGGAACGGCGGCCACGCACAGCGCGAACGTAAACGGATTGAGATACCACGCCAACCCCGCCGCGCAGAGTAACGCCACCAAACCCACCGCAATCCCCGTTTTCACCGACAGGGCGCGAGAGGCGAGGGGGCGGTTTTTCGTGCGTTCGACTTGGGGATCGATATCGCGATCCCAGAGGTCGTTGACGACGCATCCGGCGCCGCTGGTGGCTAGGGTTCCCAAGACGATAACGCCGATGAGGGGAAGTGGGGGCGTTCCTCGCGCCGCCAAAACCACCGCCCAGAGTGCGGGAACCATCAAAATCAGGCGTCCGGCGGGTTTGTCCCAGCGCAACAGACGCAGAACAGTTTTCCAGGTGGATTCGGATTGCGGTTGTGTCAGCATCGCTGAAAGTCGAACAGAGAACGTCGCCAATCGGAGAAGGAAATTTTGTCGAGATCTCGGTATTTTCTCGACTCAATTTCTCCTTAAATTGACACTCCCCAGCTATCACGGCGTGGGGATTCTTCCTTCAACGATCCGACTTGCTCTGACAGGTTTGCACCAGCCAAAGTAGCGGTCAAATCTCCAGAAGCGTTTGGGTCATCGACCCAAGTTCCGGTATGCCCTACCGTACTCAAGGCAGCGTTCAGGATGTTGATGGCTGCGTTGTGGTCTCTATCCAACTCGCACCCACACTGACAAACGTGAGTTCGAGTTGAGAGACTTTTCTTGACCACCGTGCCGCAACTCGAGCATTTTTGAGAGGTATAGGCAGGATTCACCGCCACGGTAATCTTGCCAAACTTCACCCCAAAATGCTCTAACCACTTCCTGAACTGATACCAACCCGCATCATCCCCCCAACCCCCCTTTGAAAGGGGGGCGAAGGGGGGATAGTGGTTTCTCACCAGATTCTTAATCCTCAAATCTTCGTAGGCCACCAAATCCCCCCCAACCCCCCTTTGAAAGGGGGGCGAAGGGGGGATGCAACGCGCCAGTCTCTTGGCGTGTTCTTCACGTTGCCGACTTATTTTGAGGTGTACTCGTCCGAGTCGATTGACGGCTTTTTTTCGGTTGGCAGAGCCTTTCTGTTTTTTGCTCACCCTTCGGTGAGCGCGTTTCAGCTTTTTCTCGGCGTTTCGGTAAAACCTCGGATTCGGTTCAGTCTGTCCGTTTGAGTCGGTGTAGAACTCCTTGAGTCCGACATCTAAACCCACGGTATTTCCTGACGGCTCGAGTGTTTCTCGAACCTCGACACTGACGCAGAACTGAGCGTAATAGCCATCGGCTCTGCGAACCAGCCGAACCCGTTTGATTTTTTCACTATCGTAAAAAGCCAAATCCCAAGTTCCAATTAACTTGAGTCGTCCGATCCCTTTCTTGTCGGTAAAGACAATATGCTTGGGATCGAGTAACTTCCAACCGGAAGTTTTGTACTCGACGGAACGACTGTTTTTCTTAAACTTGGGATATCCTTCTCTTGGTGCGCGTTCCCTGGCGCCGTGCGACGGCGCGGGGTCGCACCGCTTTTTGCCGGGAACAGACTTGCGACAGTTCTCGAAGAATCGAGCGATTGCCGACCAAGCACGTTCAGCAGAAGCTTGACGAGCCGTACTGTTGAGTTCTCGGGCAAAATCGTACTCTCGGGCGAGTACCCGACAGTATTTATTGAGGTCATATTTGTTGACCCCAGGAGTATCCATCCAATAGCGCAGTGCCTTGTTGCGAACGAACTGTGCGGTTCGGATCGCCTCGTCAATCGCAGCGTATTGGTGGGGCTTCCCTTTGATTTTGAACTCGAGAACAAGCATTGTCGTTTAGCTCGCACTTGTGCGAACAATCTTGGCACAAAAAAACACGATTGTCAAAAGCCGTCCTAGAAGGACGGGGTAAAGGACCCAAAATTTTCGATAACAGATTTGAGAACCTGGCCTCGATGGGAAATCTCGGCGATTCGTCGTTTACTCGTCGTTGCGGATTGCTCCGGTGAAGTTCGCCCCTTGGGTTTTGGCCAAACTCAAATCGGCGTCGAAAAGGTTGGCGCGATCGAGCCGCGCATCGGTGAGATTGGCTTTGACGAGGTTGGCTTCCAATAAAGTCGCTTCCCGCAAATCCGCCCCCCGTAAATCCGAACGACTCAAATCGGTTCGCGCTAAATTCGTCCGAAACAGCTTCGCTTTCTGGAGTCGGACTTTCGAGAGACGGGCGCTAGAAACGGTCGCATCGGACAAATCCGCCCCTCGCAAGTCCGCTTCGCTTAATTCCACGTTAATCATGACCGCCGAACTGAGATTAGCCCATTTCAAGCGGGCTTGCGTGAGTTTGACACCCCGCAGGTTCGTGCGGGTGAGGTTCGCCCCCAGCAAATCCGCCCGCGTCAAGTCGGCGTAACTGAGATCGATGTCGCGCAAATCCGCGTAACGGAGGTTAGCACCGCGCAAGTTGACGGGATCGTACATTCGGCGTTCGTAACGGAGGTTCGCCCCCCGCAAACAAGCCCCGCGCAAGTCGGCACCGCTGAGGTTAGCGTTTCGCAAGTCCGCCCCGCACAAGTTGGCATCGACGAGGACGGCGAGGCTGAGATCGGCGCGTCGCAAGTCCGCCCGTTGTAAAATCGCCCCGTGAAGGTCTGCGTCTCTGAGATGAGCGTTACGCAGATCGGCTTGTTTGAGGTTGGCCCCGGCGAGTTTGCTTTGGGTGAGGTTGGCACCGTCGAATTTTCCACGACTGAGATAGGCAAAGGTAAAGTTAGAACTTTGTAAGTTCGCCCCGCTTAAGGCAATCCCCATCAACTCTGCGCCAATGAGTTTGATGTTGCATAAATTGATGCTTTTAAAGTCGGTTTTTCCGGTGTTATAACTGTCTACTATTTCACGGGCGTCCATTGTGTTAAAGGGGTAATATTTGGTGAATATTTAAAACTTATTTATCCCGAAATGCTGATTTCTTCTCGTGTTTTATGGCTCGAGTTCTGGGTTCGATATATGCAATCACAAAAAAAGAGTATTGCATAACATATGACTCTTGCAAGCCGATAGTTTTTGAGGTGTTTTTTTGAGATGTTTTTTTGAAATGGATTTTAAGACAAATTAAAACATCACAAAAACGCAAAATTTCAGGATTTAAAAACATTACAAACTCTTTAAATCAATTCATGTTTTTTTCGTTAAATATCGATAATTCTCGTCCATTCAACAGCGTTTTTACCAGGCTTGCGTCCGTGAATTTTCACGCGATCGATCGTCTTCAAATTTAATTCTAGGATATTTTGTCGCACGGTCGCTGATAACTCCGCCGGATCGCTAGTATGGGATAATTCTAAAACAATATGCAAACAGCGATCTTTTTGAGTCGCTAAAACCGTAATCACTTGATGTTTTAAGTCTCGATCGAGCCATTCGGCGATCGCTTCCGGAGAACCTTGACGGGCTTTATCTTTGAACGTTCGATCGCGATCGGTCGTCGGAGAGGGCGTGATTTGTAACAAGTGCATGGAGACTTGTCGGTCGAGAATGCGTCTCATGCGATCGAGGTTCGTCCGCAAGTCGTCGAGAAGGTATCTAACGGCGTCGTGTTTGATGTGAACCTGTTCTTCGGTGTCGAGGGAGGCGCATTCGCCCTCGAGTTGACCTTCTAAATCGGCGATTCCTTGGGCGATGGTATCCGTGAGATGGCGGGATTGGTGGCGTACCAGTTCCCGCACGCGATCGCTCGTGGCGAGGTCTTGTAATAGCCTATCCGCTAAACGGGGAGAAGGAGCGGGGGAAAAGTCGCGCCAGTAGGAGCGATCGCTTTCGGGTTCGGGTTCGGCGTCTTCCCAACTGCTAGGAATTTGAGGCGACGAATCGTCCCACAAGACACAGGATTGTTCTGCATCGGATTCTTCCTCGTCCTCGATGGACGAGTCTTCTTCTAGCGATCGGTTTGTTTCTACAGGGTCTTCTACAGGGTCTTCTACAGGGTCTTCTACAGGGTCTTCTACAGGGTCTTCTACAGCGTCTTCTACAAGGTCTTCTACGGACCCTCGAGCGCCAGAAGGTGAAGTTTTTTCGTGAAATTTCAAATCTTCAGGCGATTCATAAAAAGACGATAAAACCCGAATCAAAACATCTACAGAGGGTTGATATTCTTCAACTGTTCCGAGTTGATATGCCGCGTTTGCCAGTCGTTCTTGTAGTTTCGATAAAGTCGGACAGGCATCGCACAAATGACGCAGTAAACTATCGAGATCTTGAGTTTTAAGGGTCAGCCAGTCGCGATCGCTAAAATCAAACTGACGGTAAATCGTCGAAAAAATTAAAATTTTCGTTCGTAACGGATTTGTTTTTTGTAACAGCGTTCCTCGAATATCGAACAAATCTTGAGGTCCTTGAATTTTAGTACCTGTAATATCATCAGCATCAAACATGGTGAAAAACCGGATGTCGCTAGAAAAGCACGAAAGAGGAAACAGGTCGATCGAAGATCGAGCGTCGTCAGAAACAGTCAGCAGAGTGGATTTCGCTAGAAGATAGCACGTCGAAGGGTGGAGTTTGGGATCTCGAAGTCTGTTGGTCATCGATCGAGCCGTGAGACTCCCCATCTCAGTCTCGCCCAAGGGCAGATCTGTGCGCGATCGCGATAAAATCAAAAGGGTTTCCCGTAAGGAAGAATCGGCACAAAACCTTACAAAACCTTACCGAACCGAATTGACTGTTTCACGATCGCCCGAGGTTTTTCAAAGATGGTAGATGTCACGCAAACGAATCATATCCGAGCGGCCAGAGCGCGAGGCGCTTCAGTACCGTCGAATACCGTTCTCGCGGCCATCGATATCGGGACGAACTCCATTCACATGGTGGTCGTGAACATCCAACCCGAACTCCCGGCGTTTACCATTATTACCCGCGAAAAAGAAACCGTGCGCTTGGGCGATCGCGACCCCAAAACCGGAAACCTCAAAGCCGACGCCATCGAACGCTCCATCGGAGCCTTGCGTCGTTGCCAAGAAATCGCCACCAGCCTCAACGCCGAAGCCATCGTGGCCGTCGCCACCAGTGCGACGCGGGAAGCCCCCAACGGAGGCGCCTTTATCCAACGAGTCAAAGACCAACTCGATTTATCGATCGATCTCATTTCCGGCCCCGAAGAAGCTCGCCGCATCTACCTCGGCGTCTTGTCAGGAATGGAACTCGATCGCCAACCCCACATCGTCATCGACATCGGCGGCGGTTCCACCGAACTGATTCTCGGGGACGGCCAAGAACCCCGCAGCCTCAGCAGTACCAAAGTCGGCGCCGTGCGCCTAACGGGGGAATTCGTCACCACCGACCCCATCGATACCACAGAATACACCGCCCTACAAGGCTATATCCGGGGAATGCTCGAGCGACCCGTCGAAGAGTTGCAAGCCAAGCTCAAACCCGGCGAAACACCCCGTCTCGTGGGGACTTCGGGAACCATCGAAGCCCTGGCGACCATGGACGCCATCGAAGAACTCGGTTCCGCACCGACCCCCCTCAACGGCTATCATCTGAGTTTGAAAAACCTGCAAAAGTGGGTCAAAAAACTCCGCAAAAGCGACTATAAAGAACGTCTCGACATCCCCGGAATGGTCGAACGCCGCGCCGAAATCATCCTCGCCGGGGCGGTGATTCTCCAAGAAGCCATGTCGATGCTGGGAACCGACGAACTCATCGTCTGCGAGCGAGCCTTGCGGGAAGGAGTCATCGTCGATTGGATGCTCAAACGGGGCTTAATCGAGAACAAACTCTGTTTTCAAAGCTCCGTGCGCGAACGCAGCACCCTGAAAATCGCCAAAAAGTACCGCGTCGATCTCGAATACAGCCAGCGTATCGCCGATTTCGCCTTGAGTTTGTTCGACAGTACCCAGGGGGAACTCCACGATTGGGGCGACAGCGAACGAGAGTTGCTCTGGGCCGCGGCTATTCTGCACAATTGCGGAATTTACATCAGTCATTCGGCGCACCACAAACATTCGTACTATCTCATTCGCAACGGGGAACTTCTCGGCTATACCGAACTTGAAATCGAGCTGATCGCCAATTTAGCGCGATATCACCGCAAAAGCGCCCCGAAAAAGAAACACGACGCTTACGCGAACCTCTCGAGTCGCGATCGCCAACTGGTGCGACAGCTTAGCTCTCTCATGCGCCTAGCGATCGCCCTCGATCGCCGTCAAATCGGTGCGATCGAAAAAGTCCGTTGCGAGTACAAACGCGACGCCAAACAGCTCAATCTATACCTGTATCCTGTCGATCCCAAAGATCCCTGCGAATTAGAACGCTGGAGTCTCGACTACAAAAAAGGCGTCTTTGAAGACGAATTCGGCGTCAAACTCTTCGCGAGTCTGGCGACAGTGGAGAGGTGAGGAGAGGGGGAGATAGGGAGAGGGGGAGAAATTATCAACGATCTTCCCTCATCATCCCATCATCCCCTCATCACATCATCCCCTCACGGGTTCGCTGAATGACGATGGCGCGATCGCCCACCACGGGATTTCGGGCTAAGAGAGTTCCGCGATCGTCGGCGATTTCAACGTTTGTGAAATCCAGCGATTGCGCTTTCGACCAGAGTTCGTTCGCCAAATCGTCTTGAGCGGGGGGTTCGAGATCGTACCACTCGGACGTTAACTTCACCCGCAACAAGTCGGCTTCAAAATTCGCACTGACCCCCGTCACGAACTCATTATCCTCGTAAGGTTTCGCCACTTGTACGATTTGTTGGCGAACGGCGGCTACGAGTCGCTGTTCTGGTGTTAATGGCGGACGCGCTAGTTCCAGAGGCTTCGCTAAATCCGGTGACGATAAATCTGACGGAATCCCCGGTTCGGCTTCAGGTTCCAATTCGGGAAGCGGTTCCGGTTCGGCTTCGGGTTCCAGTTCGGGTTCCGGTTCGGCTTCGGGTTCCAGTTCTGTGACTGCTGCGGGGGGAACCTCTTCGACGGGTTCGCCGAGCCGTTCCGGTTCGCGAACGGCGATTTCTGGCGGTGGCGTGGGTTCCGGTTCGCGAACCGCCACTTCTGGAGGTGGCGTAGGTTGCGAAGGAGTAGAGAACAGGGGCACCGCCACGATCGCCAAGACCACTACCGCTGCGATCGCGCTAATCCATACAAAAGGACTGGCTAAGGGCGATCGAGCGGCGGCGGTGGTTTCAGCTTCGAGGCGGTCGGCCCAACCGTCCAATACTGAAGATGTCCCGCGCAGGATGCGAACGAGGATCGATCGCACGACCCCAGGAGATGTAGAATTTTCCGGGCGATCGTCAGACGGCGGTGGAGTTTGCGACATAACTGCTTTGCGTTGCCTTGAACCGACTCTATCTTACAGTGAAGAGTGAAGTGTGAGGATAGGGAACCCAGAGCCGGAAAGCCCGACAGACATCTAGTATCTTTCGATTCTCAAGATATGACGTTGGTATTGGCTTATATAACTATCAATAAATTTTAAAAAATCTTTAGAATTACCGTTGACGAAAAGAAAATTATTTGTATAATGCAGACCGCCTGTCAACTCTTTTTAATAAAACGTTGCAACTCCTAGGAAGTTGTGTTAACTTTTGAAAAGAAGCACATCCTCATACAAGGAGTAACGATCGTGGAAACTCAAGAAACGAAATTCGGTTTTACTCAATTTGCTGAAACCTGGAACGGTCGTCTGGCGATGCTGGGCTTCGTCATCGGAATTGCAACCGAACTGCTGACCGGTCAAGGAATCCTGTCTCAAATCGGCTTGATGTAATCGAGTCGTGCCATTATTCCCAATACAACATTTTTCAAAAATCGAGGCTAGAGAAGGGTTTCGCCCCTGCTCTAGCCTCGATTGACGTTGAAGCATTGTCAGAATTCGCACTCAGAGAAATACGGCATCTCAAGCCTCAAAATCTTTTAGATCGAGCGCCTGTTGTTCCGAAGATTGACTTATCATGGTCTTCATTCCTTCGAGAGTGGCGGGAATGCTTTTCGGGTCCATGAACATCACTTTACTACTGTCGCTCGACCCAATCTCTAAGCCCATTTCCAGATAGCGTTGCGCCAGTAAAAACTGTAACGCTTCTGACATTTTCGGATGCACCTTCAGCGTTTTCGCCAAAATTTGCATCGCTTCCGCCGTCGCTTGGGCTTTCATCACCTGTTCCTGACGTTGGGCTTCCGCTTTCAACAAAATCGCCTGTTTTTGGGCTTCCGCTTCCAAAATCGCCGCCCGCTGTTGCGCTTCCGCTTCCAACACCTGGGCTTCCGCTCGTCCTCGGGCTGAATTCACCGCCGATTCCCGTTCCCCTTCCGAGGTGAGAACCGCCGCCCGCTTGCGACGTTCGGCGGACATTTGCAATTCCATCGAATCTTGAACCGCTTTCGAGGGAACAATATCCCGCAATTCCACCCGCGTCACTTTCACGCCCCAAGGATCGGTGGCGATGTCGAGTTCTCGTAACAACACTTCGTTAACTTCCGCGCGGGCGGTAAAGGTTTGGTCGAGTTCCAGTTTCCCCATTTCCGATCGAATCTGGGTCAAGACCAAGTTTTGCATGGCACTGCGGAGATCTTCGACCCTGTAATAAGCTTTCTCCATGTCCATAATCCGCCAGTACACCACGGCATCGACAGAAATCGAAACGTTATCGCTAGTGATGCAGGGTTGAGCGGGAATATCTAAAACCTTCTCTCGTGTCGTTTCTTTGAAGACAATATTATCGAGAAAGGGAACGATAAAATTCAAGCCAGGCTGTAACTTCTTACCGCTATATTTCCCCAGGGTTTCAACGAGAGCTTCGTTGCCTTCGTTGACGATCTTCACGGAACTGCTCACCGCAGCACTACCGAAGACAACCAACACGATAAACGTCCAAAACGCTTCCATTTTTAGTTTCCTCTGTCGTTTTTTTGCGGATTTTCAAAAACTTTTCCGATAGTTGATTCTAGAATAGGCGATCGATCCCCTCTTTCCCCTAAGATTGCGTAAAATCTTCAGGAACCACAAGCAACGTATTCCCTTTACGGCCGACAACGATGGCCGTCCGGTTGGCGGGAATCGTCCAATCCCCGTCACAACGGGCTTGCCAGGAATTCCCCTCGAACATCACCCGCCCCGGTTGTCCCGGCGCAATTTCCGTAAGCGTGGTGGCTTCGGTGGATTCGGCAATGAGGTAAGGGGTTTTTTTGGGTAACAGACGCTTGACGAGCCAAATCAGCAACAGCGAAAACACCATCCACAAGAAGATTTGCACGGATAACTTAGGCACTACCAGGGACACCACCGCCACCAGCAACGCCGCCGTTCCCATGGCCAACTCAACGAAAGCTGTGGGAACGAAAAGTTCCATCAAACACAAGGCTCCGCCGATAAGTAGCCATACGAGCGTGTATTTCTCCATAATCTTATTTCCCCCCTCTTATCGCCGGTTTTGAGATTTATTCGCCTGCATCGACCCAGCGTCCTGTCTATATTTTATCTCCTTCGGAGAAGGCATCGCCCCGGGTTTGCCCGTACCGGAACACGAAAAAACGCGCTGCACCGAGCGCGTTGGGTAGGGTTTTGGGGAAGATACGAGGAACGCGAAATCGCCTAGGAGAAGACGTTGAGAGAGGAAGTCGAGAAGAGAAGGACAACGGTGCAGAACACTGGAAAATCGAACAGAATTCGCTAATCGATTAGTTGCAACCAACCTCGACGCACCGCGTGGAAGATTCGATCTAGCACTTCTCGATCGCGATCGCTAATGGTGCTGCTTAAGACCACAGACATCAGCGTTTTCCGTTGGTCGCGGGTCAGATATCCCTCTGTCCACACGCGAGCGAACATTTCATCGAGGCTGGCAGGTTGGGATAAAACTTGGGTAGTCATAGCGGCTGTAACGCGAGCGACGTAAGACCCAGCGAACTTCGATCTTGACTCCAGTATCTTGGCAATATTTGGCTTCGGCTGCGATCGAACCGCCCCTACCCCTACGATCGAAAACATGACAACAATGCGATCTCTGTCACAGACAAACTTAAAAAATTACGGTATTAACCGGAGCGGGATGCCACCGCCACCGACGCAACGCCGCCTCGACCTCTTCCAACAGGGTCTCCCACTCTCCCCGTCGCCGCTGTCGGAACAGTCGCATCGTGGGATACCACGGCGTCGTCTCTCCCGTTAACCCCCACCGCCAATCGGGAACCTTCGCCAACAACAGCCAAACCGGTTTCCCCATCGCTCCGGCTAAATGCGCCACGGAAGTATCCACCGTTACCACCAAATCCAACACAGCGATAGCGGCGGCGGTGTCCGCAAAATCCCGACAGTTCGCCACGAGATCCGTCACTCGCGATTCCGTCGCTAAAATTTCCGCGTCTTCCCGTCGTGGCTCTTTCTGCAAGCTGTAAAAGGCGATGTCAGGAATATCGAGCCACCGTTGCAATTTCTCGAAAGAGATCGATCGATCCTTATCCTTACGATGCGTCGCTCTCCCCGACCAAACTAAGCCGACTTTGGGGGAGTGGGGGAGTAAGGGAGAGGGGGAGACAGGGAGAGGATTGAGGTAGGGAACGGTGGTTGGAACGGTGTTTTGGGTGGTTCCGAGAAGAAACGGCAAACTCATTAACAGTGCGTGAGCGTCCCAGTGGGGAAGGGGATCTTCTGTCGAAATCACACGATCGCACCCCGGAACGGTTTGCAACAAACGCACCAGCGGCGGACGACAGCGTATCCACACTCGTACCCCCCGCTGTGCCAACATCGGCAGGTATCGCACGAACTGAATCGCATCGCCGAATCCCTGTTCGCACAGCAACAACAGCCGTTTTCCGGCAATGTCGGAACCGTCCCAGATGCGCTCGGGGTGGGGAAAGGTTTGGGGGAGGCGATGGCGCACCGGACGGCCTTCATATTCTGCAAATCCCCGTTTCCACTGTCCCTGTAGCAGCAACACTAAGGCTAAATGACCGCGAATGTCGGGGAAATTGGCCTCGAGTTGCATTGTCGTCTCGAATTGGGCGATCGCGTTGTCGAGTTGTCCGAGGTCCCAATACAGATGACCGAGATTGTAGTGCCACTCCGGATTTCGGGGGTCGATCGCTAACGCTCGTTGATAGTAAGGTACAGCGTCTTCGAGGCGATCGAGTTCCTGCAACGTGCGGGCTAAATTGGCCTGTCCCACACCACAGCGGGGATAAAGCCGCACGATAGTTTCGTAACACTCCAGGGCTTCTTGCCAGCGTTGCTGTCGGTAAGCGATACCGCCGAGGAGGTTCAACCCGTCGAGACGCTGGGGATTTTGTTGTAAAAGCTGTTGACAGAGAGTTTTCGCGCCGTCGAGATCGCCGCGTTGGTAGCGATCGAGGGCGCCATCGAAATCGGGATCGATCGAAGACATATCCAAGACATCCGTACCAGATCGGTTCTCGCGCATTCGACTTTAACCCAAAGAGTTCCTGCCAAGGGACGGTCAAGGGGTCGATCGACTCCTCAACCCCCCGATTCTCGAAAAATTTATCATTTGTTATAAAACGCCCCATCTCCAGCAGGCGATCGCATCCCGCCTCAGAAACCCCGACGCCTCGTAACCCATACGGCTTCGAGGGACGCCAAATCTCTTTTTTTGTATTATGTAACTATTTTTATATAAATTAAAACACAAAAATTAAAAAATAAGCAAAAAAAACAATCATAAAAGATTTAAAAGGTATTTAATCCCAAATAAATTTACATAAAATATAAAAACAACAAATCGCGACGCATTTCAAAACTTGCCCCCCTTCAAAAAGGCGATCGGACTCGCCATAATGCAAACAACCTCACAAGCGCAGAACCCAAGCGCACCATCGTCACAGCCCACCCTTTCCAAACCCGCTTAATCGGGCTGTGACCTTCCCCCAAACCCAACCTCACATCAAAAAACCTCACATTTAAGGAGAAAATCGGGTGAAACTAGCAGTTTACGGAAAAGGTGGCATCGGCAAATCCACCACCAGTTGCAACATCTCCGTGGCCCTAGCCCGTCGCGGCAAAAAAGTCCTACAAATCGGCTGCGATCCCAAACACGACAGCACCTTCACCCTCACCGGATATCTCATCCCCACCATCATCGACACCCTACAAGAAAAAGACTTCCACTACGAAGACATCTGGCCCGAAGACGTCATTTACAAAGGCTACGGCGGAGTCGATTGCGTCGAAGCCGGCGGTCCCCCAGCCGGAGCCGGATGCGGCGGTTACGTCGTCGGAGAAACCGTCAAACTCCTCAAAGAACTCAACGCCTTCGACGAATACGACGTCATTCTCTTCGACGTACTCGGAGACGTCGTCTGCGGAGGCTTCGCCGCCCCCCTCAACTACGCCGACTATTGCCTCATCGTCACCGACAACGGCTTCGACGCCCTGTTTGCCGCCAACCGCATCGCCGCCTCCGTCCGCGAAAAAGCCCGGACGCACCCGCTGCGTCTAGCCGGACTCATCGGCAACCGCACCTCCAAACGGGATCTCATCGAAAAATACGTCGAAACCGTCCCCATGCCAATCTTAGAAGTGTTGCCGCTGATTGAAGACATCCGCATTTCCCGCGTCAAAGGAAAAACCCTCTTCGAGATGGCAGAAGGGGACAATTCCTTAAATTTTGTTTGCGACTATTACCTCAACATCGCCGACCAAATCCTAGCCTTACCCGAAGGCGTAGTACCCAACGACGCCCCCGATCGCGACTTATTCGCCCTACTGTCGGACTTCTATCTCAACCCCCAAACCCCGCCTCCCACCGTCGAAGAAGAACTCGACCTGATGATGGTATAACCCCAACCATACCTCCTCTCGAGGGTCAACCCGAGAGTGTATCGATCGAACCATCGACCCAGATGAAGACCGCACGAGTTGCTCGCCCAGCCTAGTATGATTCAGTACAGGCTCGAGGTCTGCGCCGTCTGATGTCAGAGGCGGATAGACTAGAAGCGAAATCAGAAGCAACTCCGGGGATAGATAACCATGGCTTTTTTCGATAGCTTCACCAGCGCCCTTAAAGAAAAATGGTTGCAGTATTACAAAGCAAACTACGAATGGCTCAACTTGCACATGCAAGTTGCCGCCGTCAAAACCCCTGACGGCGGGCGTCGTCCGCCCTCCTACTTCATCCTGGGATCGCTCAACGGACTCGAACCCAAACTCGCCCAGCTCATGCTACCGTTTTCGCGGCTCAATCCCGATCCCGACACCCTCATCGAAGTCCTGGGGTTGAACTTCGACCCCGACATCGCCCTCGGCTTAGAACCCGAAGCCGGACTCGAAGACACCGAATACAGCGACGCAGCCTCCGCCGCTGTCGCCGCCGCCGAAACGGAAACATCCGAAACGGACGAGTTCGCAGCGGAGTCTGACGAAACCCCTTTTGGTGAGGCCGACGCCGAAGCCGCCGCGGCCGGCGTTGCGGCCGAAACCCTAGTCTCTGAAGAGTCCGAAGAACTGCCCGAAGAACTCGCCGAAGAACCCCTGGCCGAACCGGAAGCCGCCGAACCCGAACTAGAAGATTTAAGCGGTATGGTGGAGGAAGAAGAGACCTCCGACGCCGACCTCGAGGATCTGGCCGGACTCGAAGAGCCCGAAGCCGAAGAACAAGCCGAACCCGACCTTTCTGAAGAAGCAGTTCTCGCCGCTGGAGTGGCCGGTGCCGCTGCAGCAACAGCCGCAGCAGAAGTTCTTCAAGAAGAAGACGACCTGAGCCTCTTAGAAGAAGAAACCTCTGAAGAAGAAGCCGAAGATTTCGGACTCGAAGCCCTCGAGGAAGAAACGCCCGAAGCCGAATCGGAAGAGGAAGATATGGATTTGGGTTTGCTGGCTGAAGAAGACACTTCCGAAGAAGACATGGGATTAGACGCCCTGGCTACCGAAGAAGACACTTCCGAAGAAGACATGGGATTAGACGCCCTGGCTACCGAAGAAGACACTTCCGAAGAGGGCATGGGATTAGACGCCCTGGCTACCGAAGAAGACACTTCCGAAGAAGACGATGCAGCGGCGTTACTTCTCGTTGAAGAAGAGACTTCCGAGGAAGTAGACATGGGGGAAGTAGACATGGGGTTAGAAGCCTTCGACGCCGAAGAAGAGAGTTCCGAGGAAGAAGATGTCGATCTTTCCGCCTTCGCTGACGAAGAAGAAAGTTCCGAAGAAGACATCGATTTAGAAGCCTTTGGCGGAGAAGAAGACACTTCCGACGAGATGGACTTAGGCGCCTTCGGCGGTGCAGAAGTGGCCTCGGACGACATGGACTTAGACGCCTTTGGCGAAGAAGAAGAGACTTCCGAAGAAGAAGACGTCGATCTTTCCGCCTTCGCTGACGAAGACGATACCTCCGAAGACCTGGATTTAAGCGCCTTCGCTGACGACGAAGAAGAAGACAGTTCTGATGACCTGGACTTAGGAGATTTCGGCGGTGCAGACTTGTCCGACGACGACGAAGATGTCGATCTTTCTGCCTTTGGCGACGACGAGGACGACGACATGGATTTAGCCGCCTTTGGCGACGACGAGAGCTTGGGGGGTCTGGCGGACGACGACGAAGATGCCTTTGGATTGAATTTTCCCAAAGACGATGACGACGACGACGAGGAAGATCCTGAAATTTCCAACTTGTTGTCCGATCTCGAATAACGACCGATAAAACAGGAGATTTCGCTCATGACTGTTGCTGCTCGACCGGACGCCTTGAACTTTGAGTGCGAAACAGGCAACTACCACACCTTTTGTCCGATTAGCTGCGTGGCGTGGCTGTACCAGAAAATTGAAGACAGCTTTTTTCTGGTCATCGGGACGAAAACCTGTGGGTATTTCTTGCAAAACGCTATGGGCGTGATGATTTTTGCAGAACCTCGCTACGCGATGGCTGAATTAGAAGAGGGCGACATCTCCGCTCAACTGAACGACTACGAAGAACTCAAGCGTCTGTGTCTGCAAATCAAGCGCGATCGCAACCCCAGCGTCATCGTATGGATTGGCACCTGCACCACCGAAATCATCAAAATGGATTTGGAAGGGCTGGCGCCGAAATTGGAAGCCGAAATCGGCATTCCCATCGTGACAGCGAGGGCGAACGGTCTCGACTACGCCTTTACTCAAGGGGAAGACACCGTGTTGGCAGCAATGGCGCAACGTTGTCCGACGGAAGCCCCAGCAGCCGCGACTGCTGACAACGAGCAAGAAGCGCGTCACGGCTTGCGCCGTTTCCTCGATTTCGGGCGTCCCAAGGACAGTTCCGAAGACGGCGGCGGCGAAACCGCCGAAAGCGAATACGTCGACCATCCGCCACTGGTGTTGTTCGGTTCGCTCCCCGACCCAGTGGCCACGCAGTTAACCTTGGAACTGAAGAAGCAAGGCATCAAAGTCTCCGGTTGGCTGCCCTCGCGACATTACACCGAACTCCCCGTTCTCGCCGAGGGGTCTTACGTCTGCGGCGTCAATCCGTTTTTGAGTCGGACGGCGACGACCTTGATGCGCCGTCGCAAGTGCAAACTCATCGGTGCGCCGTTCCCCATCGGGCCAGACGGGACTCGCGCCTGGGTCGAAAAAATCTGCTCGGTGTTCGGCATCGAACCGAAGGGTTTGGACGAGCGAGAGCAGACGATTTGGAACGGTGTTGAGGATTACGCGGCGCTGTTGCGAGGGAAATCGGTCTTTTTTATGGGGGATAATCTCCTCGAAATTTCTCTGGCTCGCTTTTTCGTCCGTTGCGGTGCGACGGTGCAAGAAATCGGCATTCCCTACATGGATAAACGCTATCAAAAGGCGGAGTTGGATTTTTTAACGAAAACCTGCGACGAGATGGGCGTTCCCTATCCCCGGATTGTGGAGAAACCGGATAATTACAATCAAATTCAGCGCATTCGCGATCTGAATCCGGATTTGGTGATTACGGGGATGGCACACGCGAATCCCCTAGAAGCTCGCGGGATTACGACGAAGTGGTCGGTCGAGTTTACGTTCGCACAAATTCACGGCTTTACCAACGCTCGCGATTTGTTAGAACTGGCAACTCGTCCTCTACGTCGCAATAACAACTTGAAAGATTTAGGTTGGGATAAGTTGGTCAAGGAAGATACGCGCGTTTGATGAGTTTCTGTCCCCTTCTGGTCGGTTTGCGATGAGAAGTGGGAGAGTCGGCTAAGTGATGAGGCGATTTCGATGGGAAGTCGCCTCTTTTTTTTGTCAAGAAACGGGTTTTTCACTCCAGAGATACAGAGGACACAGAGGGATTTTGGGAAGATAAAAAATGGTAGTTTGATATGAGGATGATGTATCGATCGAAAATAATAAATATTGCAAAAATGGTTTTAAAATATTATTTTTTGTGATATTATTTTATGTTGTATTATATTGGGATAAGTTGAGATTTAATTTTTGCGCTTTTTGGGTCTTCTGGCATGAATCCCAATTTTCGATAATCCGGCTATAGACGATCGTTGATTGGAGCGATCGAGGCAAGCCAACGAGAGGCAATAAGGCTAATTTAAGCGGAAGCGCGAGGCTGTTGTTTGATGGGAAGTTCCATCTCAAACGTCGTCCCTTTTCCTAATTCAGAATGACAGGCGATCGATCCCCCATGTTTCTCAACAATAATTTGCCGAGAAATCGACA
>NZ_JBNGCO010000039.1:0-37097 GCF_049974805.1 Baaleninema sp. | reverse complement strand
CCTCTGTTTCGCTCTCAGTTTCTCCAGGCTCTGCAACTTTTGTCCTGTACTTAGCACACCTTTAACTAAGAATTGCGCGATTCTCGTTCCGAGACGCTGCGCGATAGCCTTCGGCTGTGCAAAGCGATCGCACTCCCTCAATCCCTTGATTTTCCTTAGCATTCCCACCCATGACCTGTTCCACCCTCCTACAACTCCTACAAACCCGCGCCCAGCAACAGCCCAACCAAATCGCCTACACTTTCCTCGAAAACGGCAAAACCCCCACCAGCCAACTCACTTACCGCCAACTCGACCAACAAGCAAAAGCGATCGCCGCTTACCTACAAACTCAACTCTCTCCAGGGTCTAGAGTTCTCCTAGTTTATCCCCAAAGTATTGATGCGATCGCTGCCCTGTTTGGTTGTCTTTACGCCGGAGTCATCGCCATCCCAGCCCCAGACACCACCCGACTCAAACGCACCTTACCCAGACTAGAAGCGATCGCCACTGATGCCAATGCCTCCCTCATCTTAACCACCCACAACCAACTCACTCGCCCAAACCCCGCCCTCACCTTTGAAGCCAAAAGCTTTGTCAGCCGACTCAACGGCAGCCCCTCACTCTTCCTTCACTACACCCTACAAAACCACCCGCAACTGGCTACCCTCCCTTGGACCGCCACCGATAAAATTCCCCTGCACTTTGCCCACCACTGGCAAAACCCCCAAATTGACGGCCATACCCTCGCCTACCTGCAATATACCTCCGGGTCAACCTCCACCCCCAAAGGCGTGATGCTTGACCACGATAACCTCATCAGCCATTTAGCCGAATTGCAACAAGCGGGGGGTTACGACTCCCACAGCATCACCGTCACTTGGATGCCCTATTTTCACGACTACGGCTTAGTCGAGGGCATTCTCCAACCCCTATACAACGGCACACCCTGTTATTTAATGTCCCCAACCGCCTTCATCAAATCCCCGCAACGCTGGCTAGAAGCCATTTCCCACTACCGCGCCACCCACAGCCAAGCGCCCAACTTTGCCTACGCCTATTGCGTGCAGCGCATCACCCCCGAACCAGCAACCCTCGATCTCAGTAGTTGGCAAGCCGCCGGAAATGCCGCCGAACCCATCAATCCCCAAGTTCTAGAGCAATTCTGCCAAAGGTTTCAGCCTTGGGGGTTTCGTCCCCAAACCTTTGCCCCAGCCTACGGACTGGCAGAAGCCACCTTATTAGTCACCACCAGCCGGAAATCCCAGAGTCCCATAAGCTGCACGGTTTCTCAGGAAGCCTTGAGCCAAAATCGCTTTGTGGAAACGGCGATCGGACAAAAACTAGCCAGTTCCGGTCGTTTGTTGGACAATACCCAAGTGGCGATCGCCCATCCTGAAACCTTAACCCGTTGTCAGCCCGATGAAATTGGGGAAATTTGGGTCGCCAGTGCCGGAGTAGCGCGGGGATACTGGCAACGGCCCGATGTCACCCAAGACACTTTTCAGGCTTACCTCAACGATACGGGAGAAGGGCCCTTTCTGCGAACGGGGGATTTAGGCGCGATTCACAATGGGGAATTATTTGTGACGGGTCGCCTCAAAGATTTAATCATTGTTCGCGGTGAAAACTACTATCCCCAAGATATTGAATGGGTGGCAGAAAAAAGCCATCCGGCATTGCATCCCGGTTGTGGGGCCGCGTTTGCCGTTGATGTTGATGGGGTGGAACAACTGGTTATTGCCTTTGAGGTTGCCAGTAAACCCCCCAATCTCAAGGATATAGTAGATGCCATTCGCAGTGCGATCGCCGAACAGTTTGAATTAACGGTTTATGGGGTGGTACTCCTGAAACGAGGCAGTATTCTCAAAACCTCTAGCGGTAAAATTCAACGCCAAGCCTGCCGAAAAGCCTTTCTTGTAGGGGTTGATGGCATCAACCCTTGGCAGACTCTGATGACATGGACCCTTGACCAACCCTCTCCAAACAGCAGCGACCCGCCCCAAAACGAGGCAGAGGAACGGTTAGCACAAATTTGGCAACAGGTTTTAGGGATTGAGTCCGTCAACCGAACAGATAACTTTTTTGAATTAGGGGGAAACTCCCTCAAAGGAGCAATTGTCGTCACAAAAATCGAAAAAGTATTCGCTCAACAAATTCCCCTCGCCAGTTTAACCGAAGCCAAAACCCTAGAGAAACTCGCCCATCAAATTGCTCAGAAATACTGGAAAACAGTTGGGTCTCGTTCCTTAGTTTCCGCCCGTCCAGAAGGGAGTAAACGACCCTTCTTTTGCATCCATGCGATCGGCGGTCGGGGAGGGACTGCCAATTTAGACCGCTACCTCGACCCACAGCGTCCAGTTTATGGCTTGCGGGTCTCCGCCGTTTGCGGGGGAAAATGTATAGCAAAATACAAATACCTGGAGAATCGAGAGCCAAAACCCCTGAAATCTCGTGAAGTCAGTTTTTCTGTCACCCTAAACGGCGAAGAGCCTGGCTTGCAAGCAGTAGGAATCGATGGTGAAAAAGCCCCCCATACTTCAATTCAACCAATGGTAGAACATTATATTCAAGAAATCCAAACCGTTCAGCCTCAAGGCCCCTATCTCTTAGGAGGTCGGTGTATTGGGGGCAATATTGCCTTAGAAATGGCGCAACAGTTAACCCAACGAGGAGAGCAGGTATTATTAGTAGCAATGTTAGATAGTCCCAATCCTTTGATCACCGCAGAGCAAAAAAATAAACAATGGACTCGTTGGCAATCTTTAGCCAAAGAGCGAAAACGGGAGAAATTCCAAAAACAGGGATTAAGTCCCCATTTAATTGAAAATATCCTAAAAGTTTCTGAAGCCAACTGGCAAGTAATTATCAGTCATTGTCCCAAAATCTATTCGGGGCGAGTCGTGTATTTCTCCGCAGCAGAAAATCAGGCTTTAGGCTTGACTGGGTTCGACCCCATGCAGCCCCAAGGCTGGAATGATTTTGTCGCTGGGGGAATTGAAATCATTAAATTTCCAGGCAAACACGCAAGATTTAACCTTCAAGTTTTGGGCGAAAAATTGAATGCTTATCTAGAACAAGTAGAATTGTAGGTGGACATTGCCCACCCGACTCACTCACTCTATATATATTGAACGGTGGGCATTGCCCACCCTACATCTACATCTAATAGTTTCCCCATTTTTGTCCCAACCAACGATGACCCTTTCCACTCCCACCCCAACAAATATCCAGCAACAGACCCAAACCCTCATCAACCATTACCAAAAAGCCACTCTCATCAAACCCGACTCGGCAACCCTCTATCAAGATATCGGCAATCTTTACCGAAGTTTACGTGAATTTGAACCAGCCATTGTTTATTATCTGAAAGCGATTGAACTCAAACCCGACCTATTTTCAGTCTATTCTCCCCTGAACTTCCTGCTCCAATTCATCTCTTGGTCAAGCGAACAGAACAAAAATCAGATTATCACCCAAGGCATTCATATCCTCAAACAGAATATCATCAACCAACCTAAGTTCCCCTTTGCTCATGTGGTTTTAGGCAGACTCTACACCCAAAAAGGAGAAATAGAAACAGCCAAAGACTGCTATCAAAAAGCCAGTTTTAAACAAATTAACCGTTCCTATCCTCACCTCATCCAACATTGGAATTCCTCAACTCAACGCCAGCCCAACTTTCTCGGAATTGGCTTATTCAAGTGTGGTACGGCCTCTTTGTATAGCTATCTCATCCAACATCCACAAATTTTACCTGCCGTCACTAAGGAAATTCGTTACTTTTCCAATACTACTATTAACGACTTAGAGTATTATCTTTCCCATTTCCCAGCGATTTGCCATCCAAACTATCTCACGGGTGAAGTTACCCCAAATTATTTTACATTTCCCAACGTAGCTCAACAGATAAAAGATTGGTTTCCCCAGATAAAGCTCATCCTCTTACTGCGAAACCCTATTCAACGAGCAATTTCTGGCTTTTACTGGGGTAATAAATTAGCTTATCAATACTTGAATAAATCCCTCGATGGCATTCATCACTTAGATCTAGATCTTGTACAAGAGAAAATTTCTGACATTAAAGAAAAACAGAAACTCTCGCTTTATAAAAGAATTGAATTAAGAAATCAGTGGCTTGATTGTTTAAGAGAGACATGGAGAAAAAACTTAGATATCAACCATGAAATCGCCTTTCATATCGCCCATAGCCTCTATATTGACTATCTTCCCGAATGGTCTAGGGTTTTCTCCAAAGAGCAACTTTTAATCCTCAGAATCGAAGACTTATTTACTAACCCACAAAACATCATGAAACAAGCCTATCATTTCCTCGGTCTTCCTGACCATCCTCTGACTGAGTATCGTAACGCCAATCGTAACAAATATCCTCCGATTTCCCCCAGTTTACATCAACAGCTTGCTGACTTTTTTCGACCCTATAACGAACAACTCGAAGATTATCTCGGACTAAAATTTAATTGGTAGTTAGCAATGCCTATCCGACTACGATTCACTCCAAACTCTACATAAATCTAATACAAAACCAGGTAACACTTTTTCGTAAGCATTCAGGTGGGGGGGCTTGACAAGCGGGAAGAAAGGAGTAGCGTAGAGCCATGAAGAGCCGACTGCCGAAAATTCCTAAAGACCGAGAAGCCCTAGAAAAGCGGACCAAATCAGTTCTAGTGGAGATATAGCAATCCTATTTGACTCGTGGAAAGAATTCCAGGCTGGAAGCCTGGACTACGTGGGGTTTAGCCTTTTGAGATTTTGTAGCTGATTTAGGATTGCTATAGTACTGCAACAGCAAGCCGTACTCGAAGAACTCGTAGCGGAAGTCGAACGGCTCAAAGGATTGATAGACAAGGATAGCCAGACCTCCTCCAAGCCCCCCTCAAGCGACCTCATCCGCCGTTCGGAGAAAGACAAGGAGGAAACAGAGTCGGACTCATCAAAGCGAAAACCGGGAGGGCAACCGGGACATAAAGGGAAAACCCGCAAAGGATTTGGGCGCATCGACCGTTACGAGAGAATCGAGCCTCAAATCTGTCCTCAGTGCGGCGGAAACCACTTTCAAGCCAGTGAGGCCACCATAAGCCGCTCAGTCGTGGCCCAACTGGTCGAACGCCCCATCGAAATCGTCGAATATCAGCAAGTGCGGCGAATCTGCGGTCAATGCGGAGTCCGAGTCGCGGGAGAGCTACCCGAAGGCATCATTCCCGGACAAGACCTATCAGCGAAGCTACAAGGATTGTTAACCGGGCTGGGACACTACGGACATCTCTCCTACGCCAAACAACAGGAGTGGTTGTGGGAGTTCGCTCAAATCCACGTGGGAACCCGAACACTAGAAGCCACCCGTCGGCGAGTCGCCGAGGCAACGCTTCAACCCGTTGAGGCCTTGAAAGAGTGGATTCGCCAGCAAGAGAGCGTCCACGCCGACGAGTCTCCCTGGCTCGTCAACGGCGTCAAAGAATGGCTGTGGACGCTCTCGGGAAAAGGCTATAGCTTTTTCCATGCCGGGGATACGCGCTCGCGAGCCGAACTCGAAGAGCTACTCACTCAGAGTTTTGCCGGAGTTCTCATCTCCGACGATTTCAGGCTTACCTCAACGATACGGGAGAAGGACCCTTTCTGCGAACGGGGGATTTAGGCGCGATTCACAATGGGGAATTATTTGTGACGGGTCGCCTCAAAGATTTAATCATTGTTCGCGGTGAAAACTACTATCCCCAAGATATTGAATGGGTGGCAGAAAAAAGCCATCCGGCATTGCATCCCGGTTGTGGGGCCGCGTTTGCCGTTGATGTTGATGGGGTGGAACAACTGGTTATTGCCTTTGAGGTTGCCAGTAAACCCCCCAATCTCAAGGATATAGTAGATGCCATTCGCAGTGCGATCGCCGAACAGTTTGAATTATCGGTTTATGGGGTCGTCCTCCTGAAACGAGGCAGTATTCTCAAAACTGAAGTTCCCCCTGTAAATCTACTCAAAAGTCTCTCAAACGCTTGCCGGAAGGGAAAGAGGGCGCGGAACCCGCCGAGCGTTGTACCCATGTAATTCAAAGATTTTCTTAAGGTTCTCGAGCAAAGAAATCCGCTATTCTGTAGTCATGTATATCGAACGAGTTCCCAATCGAAATTCCCCCCCGGCCGTCCTTCTCAGAGAATCCTACCGAGAGGGCAATAAGGTTCGCAAACGAACTTTAGCTAATTTGTCGAAATTGCCCTCGGAAACGATCGAAAATTTGCGAATCGTCCTCAAAGGAGGCGTGGCGGTTGAAAACTACGGTGAGGCCTTTCAAATCCAAAGGAGTTTACCTCACGGTCACGTTTCGGCGGTTTTAGGAACCCTCAAACAACTGGGAGTCCCAGAACTCCTCAGTGCCAAAGCCTCTCGAAAGCGCTCGTCAATCATAGCGATGCTCGTAGCGAGAATCCTCGAGCCGCGCTCGAAATTGGCGACGGCCAGAGGATTTAACGGAGAAACTTGCTCTTCGTCGTTGAGTCATCTTCTGGGACTCGAAGCCGCCGATGAAGATGAATTATACGATGCCCTCGATTGGCTGTTAGTGCGGCAAGAATCGATTGAAAATCAATTGGCTCAGAAACATCTGTCCGAGGGAGCTTTAGTCCTGTACGACGTAAGTTCGACGTACTTTGAGGGTGAAACCTGTCCCCTGGCTCAGTACGGCTATAGTCGAGATAAAAAGCGAGGCAAGCGACAAATGGTTTTTGGCTTGCTTTGTAATGCCGAAGGCTGTCCCATTGCCGTAGAAGTCTTTAAAGGCAATACCTCGGATACCACCACTTTAGGCAAACAGATTGAAAAAGTCCGCCATCGCTTTGGTCTCAAACGGGTGGTTTGGGTCGGCGATCGAGGTCTGATTACTCAGACGCGCATTCAGGGAGAGTTATCCGCTTCGGAAGACCTCGATTGGATTACGGCGCTCAGAGCACCTCAAATTAAGAAACTGGCTGAGCAAGAGGTGATTCAACTGGGATTATTCGACGAGCCAAACCTGGTAGAAGTTGAATCCGCCGATTATCCGGGAGAACGATTGATTGCTTGTCGCAATCCGCTCAAAGCCGAAGCTCAAGCTCAAAAACGAGAAGTCTTATTACAAGAGACGGAAAAGGAATTGGAGAAGATCGTTCGAGCTACTCGCCGAGACCAACGACCGTTAAAAGGGGCCGATCGAATTGGACTTCGCGTCGGTCAAGTTATTAATAAATATCGCGTGGGAAAATTCTTCCATCTCGAAATTGGGGACGACGACTTTTTTTATTCTCGAAAGTTGGAAGACTTAAAGGTGGCTGCCACTTTAGATGGCGTTTACGTCCTTCGCACCTCGGTGGAGTCTGAGTGCTTAGATGCACCCTCCACCGCTCGCGCTTATAAAAGTCTCTCCCAAGTCGAACAGGCTTTTCGCTCCTCTAAGACCGTCGATTTAAAAGTTCGTCCGATTTATCATCATCTCGAACACCGAGTTAAAGCTCATGTGTTTCTTTGTCTGCTGGCTTACTATGTCGAATGGCACATGAGGCAAGCTTTAGCGCCTCTGCTTTTTGATGACGAAGAGACTCCCTTGCTCGAGTCCGATGGTGTCAGTCCCGTTCGACGTTCCCAGAAAGCTAGAGCTAAGGCTCGTAAGAAGAGAACTTCGGAGAACTTCCCCGTACATAGCTTTTCGACCTTAATGCAGGATCTCGGGACGATTACTTTAAACCAAATTACTTCTAAATGCGAGGGAGTCGATCTGACTTTTTTCAAAATTACTCAACCGACTCCCCTGCAACAGAAAGCGTTAGATTTGCTTAACATTTCTTTATTTGTACCCAGTTACTGACCGAGCGAAAATCTGATATCCCTTGCCCTGCATAGGTTGTACCTTTTTGTCAAAGGGGAACTTCAGTTATAACCGATCGAACTGCAATAATATGTAATAGCGATTTATTTTTTAATTTTATAAAATAAAGACAGATGGTCGTATTTTTAGGTAGATTTTTTATGATTTTGCGAGAATTACAAACCTATTTAAAAGACCGAGAGAAAGCGCCTCTTTCGGAAATCTCGACTCATTTTCATATCGAGTCAGATGCCTTGCGACCGATGTTGAAAAAGTTGGCTCGTAAAGGTCGCGTGCGTCAAGTTCGGGGTGCGAGTACCTGTGGCGATTGCTGTAAATGCGATCCGGCGCTGTTGGAGATTTACGAATGGGTGAAAAACTGACAGAAATTACGCCGTAAAATCCCTGAATTTTTATCAAAAGAGTTGGGTTCGAGAGAAGTTTTCAGGTTGGGAGTAGAGAAGCGATCGATCCGCCTCCCTCAAACCCCGCCTAAGCCTTCCCCACCGCCGCCACCGCATCCTCCAACGCCAGCGCCACCTGAGTCCAGTGGGTTCCCCCCTGACAGAAGGCGATATAAGGCTCTCGCATCGGGCCGTCAGCGGAAAACTCCGACGTACTCCCGTCGATAAACGTCCCCCCTGCCATCACCAGCTTGCTGTCATACCCCGGCATTTCCGCCGGAACCGGGGCGAGATACGAATCCACCGGAGAATTGCGCTGAATGGCGCCACAGAACGCCACCAACTTGTCCGGCGACCCCAATTCAATGGCTTGCACCACGTCGCAGCGGGGTTCCTCCGGAAGTGGCTTGACGGGATACCCCAAATCCTGAAACACCTTCGCCACCAAATGCGTCCCTTTAACCGCTTCTCCCACCATCTGCGGCGCCAGGAACAACCCCTGAAACAACAAGCGATTTTGGTCGAACGTCGCGCCGCCCGAACTGCCGATTCCCGGCGCCGTGAGGCGACAGGCCGCCGCTTCCACCAAATCCGCCCGTCCGGCCACGTATCCCCCCGCCGTGACGATGGTACCACCGGGATTTTTAATCAACGACCCCGCCATCAAATCCGCCCCCACCGCCGTCGGTTCCCGGTCTTCAACGAATTCCCCGTAACAGTTATCGACAAAACAAATGGTTTCGGGGTTTTGTTGTTTGACCAGGCGAACGATTTTTGCGATATCATCGATCGAGAGGCTCGTGCGCCAAGAATAACCGCACGACCGCTGAATGAGGACGAGGCGAGTTTCTGGCTTGACCGCAGTTGCCAGCGCGTCCCAATCTACCGTTCCCGCATCTGTAAGGGGCAAGACTCGATATTTCACACCGTATTCCATCAGCGATCCCTGGCCGCGCCCGCGCACACCAATCGCTTCTTCGAGGGTGTCGTAGGGCGAACCCACCACCGAGACCATCTCGTCTCCCGGTCGCAAAACTCCGTACAGGGCGCAGGCGATAGCATGGGTTCCTGATACGATTTGCACGCGAACGATGGCAGCGTCTGCGCCAACGACCTGGGCAAAGACGCGATCGAAGGTGTCGCGGCCTAAATCGTCGTGTCCGTATCCCGAGACACTGGCGAAATGCCGCACACCAACGCGATGGTCGCGATAAGCGTCCAAAACCCGTTTCAGGTTGTCCTTGACTTTTGCGTCGATCTCTGTAAAAACCGTTTGAGTCGATCGAATGGCATTTGTTAAATCAATCTGAAGATTCATGGAATACGGTCGAGCTTGGGGTAAAAGGACAAACTAAAAAATACACTTTACCTCTTTTTCCCCATATTTTGATAAAATCCAACAGGTCGATTCCAAAACTTAGAATTGTTCGAGGTCACTGCATGACAGTTGCAAAACCCCAAAAACTGGCCCTAGATTGGACTACAACCCTGTGGCTTGTAGGACTCCATTTAGCGGCAGCTTTGGCTTTTTTTCCAAGTAACTTTACCTGGGCGGCGGTCGGCGTCGCCTTAGTCTTCCACTGGATAACGGGAGGCTTGGGCATTACGCTGGGATGGCACCGTCTCATCAGCCATCGTAGCTTCCAAGTTCCCAAATGGCTTGAGTACTTTTTCATGTTCTGCGGCACGCTATCCTGTCAGTCGGGACCCATCGACTGGATTGGCATGCACCGCATTCACCACAAGTACTCCGACACCCCCCTAGACCCCCACGATTCCAACAAAGGGTTCTGGTGGAGTCACGTGGGCTGGATGCTTCATGAAATTCCCATTAAAGTGGAAGTTTCAAAAGTCACCAAAGATATCGCGGACGACCCCGTTTATCAATTTTGCAATAAATATTTTATTCCCATTCAGGTCGTTTTAGGTATATTGCTGTATGTCCTGGGCGATTACCTAGTGGGTAATGGATTATCTTTCGTAGTTTGGGGAATTTTCGTCCGCGTTGTTGCGGTTTACCACTGCACCTGGTTCGTTAACAGCGCCACGCACCAATTCGGCTATCGCTCTTACGAGTCGGGAGACGATTCTCTTAACTGCTGGTGGGTGGCTCTGGTGACTTACGGTGAAGGGTGGCACAACAACCACCACGCCTTCCAGTATTCGGCTCGCCACGGTTTGAGATGGTGGGAAGTCGATTTAACCTGGATGACCATTAGCTTGTTGAAAGCGCTGGGCTTGGCGACTAAGGTGAAATTACCGCCTGAAGATGCTAAGCCGGTTTCGGCGAGTTAAGATTCTCACTGAGAAATTAAGTTTAAGAACCCGGTTCGACTAAGACACCGGGTTTTTTTTGTGGGAGGGAAATGGCCGGTTTCTGGCTCGCTCCGACTGAAATAACGGAATTCCACTCAGAAACCGGGTTTCTCCGTAAGTCCTAATCGTTTTCACCACCGAGACACAGAGGACACAGAGGGCAAGGGTAGGAGTGACGGAGGGGTGGGTGAAGAAACCCCGTTTTTCCGGGTTCTCTTCCGGCTGAAATCACAGAATTTTGTTAAAAACTGGCTTCTGGGCGTCCGTTCAGCGCCGTTGCAGTTGTCCGGCGAAGGGGGTGGGAGCGCCGTTCCGCCACCGCTGGATTCGCAGTCCGTCTTCGGTTTCTCTGAGTTGATAGGAAAGGTTTTCCGCCACGGGAACTCGTCCGCTCTCGTCGCGATAGCCCGCCAACAGGGTGTCTCCGAGGCGGATTTCAACCCATCCCGAGGCGTAGGTGGTGACGCGAGTGGGGGTGTCGTTGACTGTGCCGGTATAGGTGTAGAGCGGTGTTTCGGTACAGTCGTCGGAGGCGGTGGGGGCGGGGTCGCAGACGCCTTGGGGGGAGGCGGGAGAAGCCCACAGCAGTAGGAGGGTTGCGGTGAATCCCAGGGAAATGACGAGCTTTGTCCACAGACGCATATCGGTGCCTCCCAAGCGGCGATCGCCTATGTCTATCCTAGCGATCGATCGCGCCGACGCGGAAAAATTTAAGGTTGTATACGGCATTCTCGAAAACGGATTCGATCGAATGCTTGATATTTCCCCCTCGATCGGGCTATACTAGGTCGGTGCGCGGGCATGTAGCTCAGTCGGATAGAGCATCAGATTCCGGTTCTGAGGGTCGGGGGTTCGAATCCCTCCATGCTCGTTTCCATAAAGTCTCGCTTTCAAGTCGAGCTTAAAAACCGAGAGGTAACACGCCTCTCGGTTTTTTTTGGCGAGAACTTACTTGAACCGCGTCAACTGCACGCGATACCGTTGCTTTTTCGTCATCGCCACTTCGCCGACTTCCAAACGTCCTTTACCGCGAATGGCAATGAGATCGCCGGATTTCACTGTATAACTGGACTGTTTGGCTTCCTTCCAATTCACGCGCACGTCGCCGCCGCTAATGAGAGACGACATTTTACTTCTCGACATTCCAAATCCCGCCGAGGCGATGGCGTCGAGACGCATAGAGGCTTCAACGGTGGTCATTTCTTTTTTCTTCGGCGGACGAACGCGCAGTTCCGCGAAGTCGATGGCCTGAGTTTTGACCGGAACCGATCGAACCTGCGTTAAATTCATCTCCAGAAACTCTACCAGTTCCGGCACCACGATCGCTTGAGCGCCCCGTTCTCCCAATACTAGAATATCCCCGGTTTTCCCCCGCACGATGCCCGTTCCCAACATCGCCCCGAGAAAATCCCGGTGCGTCGCCGTATCGAAGAGGAAATTTCCCGCAATTTCCACGGCGGCGACTTCCACATGACTGGAATCGAGGGGAAGTTCCGACCGCGCGATGGCGAGTCGCTGGCGTTCGGCTTGGGGATATCCCCCCCAAGCGACAGCGCGAACCTCCGTCAACCGGGGAAAAATCTCCAACGCTTCCATCAATTCCGGCGGCGACAGGAAATCTGTTTGGGCGATTTCCCAGGTTTTCAAAGCCTCTTCAGCGCGATCGAGAATTTTCGCCAAAGTGTCTCGATTTTCAACAGTATTTAATAATTCGTCTCTCGGTAGCATACTCAAAGATAATTGAGAGTTGATAATTGAGAGTTGATAATTGAGATTGGACAGGGGTAAAGAGCTGGAAACGGCCGTTTTCCCGTCGCACACCGACCCCCATCATCCCCTCACCCCATCATCCCCTCACCTCAATCTTCCGCCTGATACCCCTGAAGGCTTTCGGGTTTAAACCGTCGCAGGATGGGGGTGGCGTCTTGAACGTGAAAGCGAGAACCGCTGACGACGACGATGTATTTACCGCGACGGAGACGGTTGCGGTAGGGGAGAGCGTCTCCGGCGCCGATAATGGCACCGACACCGCCGCCGACGAACAATCCCCCCATCGCCCCGGCGATCGCACCTAAAAACCCGCCGATAATCTGATTTCCCACGACACCCGCCCAGGGAAACGTCTGTAATCCGGTAAGGGTGTTGAAGGCGAAGCCGCCGAAAAATCCGAAGGGAACCAGCCAGGTCACCATTTGTAACGCCCGCCGTTTGGCGGTTTCGTTGGGGTCGATGAGTCCGAATTCGTCGGCGCTTTTGTAACCCGCCCCCAAAATGGCGAGGGTGTCTGAGGGTAAACCGGCGTTTTCAAGTTCGGTGTAGGCGGCTTCCGCTTGGATTCGATCGGGTAAAACGGCTACTAAGTATTCCATCACACTGTTGAGAACGGTTAAACCTGCTGCTCTCCAGCGTAACAGTTTGCGTCTGGGTTGATTTACAGTTAAAGAGGAGTTCCATAAGAAAGGGGTCTCTGGAGATGGACGGTGAGGACGCACGCCAACGCAATTTCCAAATCGCCCTGGTCTTGGTGCGAGAAACGGAACAGCAATATCCCAACGCTTCGCCTCACGAAATCGCGAACTTGCTGCGGCGTCACACGCGACCGTCTTATACGGAAATTTTTTTCGATTTGGCGACGCTATCTCGCCAACCCCATCTCGACAATCGCCTCGATTTAACGGTGTCTCTGGCGGGTCAAACGACGGATTTCGCCCATTTCGTGGCGTCGGTTTCCGACCAGTTGCGCTTACCGCCTTGGGTGCAGTGGTTCGATGCGGCGACGCGCTGGACGGGAAAACATAGTTCTTGGGCGGGGGATCTCGGTCAGGCGGTGATGGACTACCGCGATCGAAAGTTTACGTCGTTGGAGAAGGCGTTGGCTGCTGATGCGTCGTTTCCCGATTTGGCGGCGGACGTGGCGGCGGTTTGTATTGGCGATCGCCTCAACCGCCGTTTTCGGTTGTCTCTTTCGGAGGCTCTGGTGGAGTTCGACCAGCAGCCTTACGGGGAGAGCGTCCGTCAGTTTGTGGCGGCAGAATTGGACGGCGAATTTCGCGATCGTTTGTTGTGGAACTATTATGACGTTCTCGAAACAGTGTCTCGGGGCGCGGCAGAGTTTTTGATGTTCGTAGAATTGAAAAAAATTGCCAAAAATCGCCATGTTGACAGCCGTATATTGGAATTTTCCGAGCGGTATCATCCCGACGTGGAACAGTCTGCTCGCTATTTTATCGAGTATTTAAAGGAGACGGGTAATTTTATTTAAATAGTTTCTAAAATCCTCGATCTGTGCTATAATTGGAATGGTAATTTTTAAATTTAAATATGAAAATAATGGGAATCTTTGAGGTGTCGATCTCTTTAGAAAAAAGAGCAGAGATGTTAAATTTAATTCTCGGGAAAGCGGCATCCCGTAAGGGGTCGAACGATCGACTCTGAAACAAGAGGGTTTCCCATGCCGCGAGTGTTTCGTCCCTCTTGGATAGTTATCAGCCTTTCGACGCTCCTCCTGGCCAGTTGCAGCGCCGTGGGCGACCTGTCAAATCTGTCGTTGCCGAAGCTGTCAACGGCGGGAGAGACTCTGGGTGCGAGGGTGTCCGAGATGGCGATCGCCCGGAACGTCTCGGAGGTTCCCCAAGTGGACAGCGATCGACTGTTCGGTTACGTCGAAACCCTGGCCTTTCCTCGAGACGACCTACCAGACCGTCGCCGGGCCCGTCAGTATCTCCTCGAAACCCTAACGGAGGCAGGATGGTCGCCCAAACTCCAAGCCTTTGAAGGCGGAGCGAACCTGGTGGCGACGCGGCCGGGAAGCGACCCCGAGGCGGGAACGATTCTCGTCGGCGCCCATTACGACACCGTGGCCGGATCTCCCGGCGCCGACGACAACGCCAGCGGCGTCGCGACGGTGTTAGAACTGGCGCAACTGTTGGGAGAGTATCCCAGCCGACGCCGGTTGACAGTGGTACTGTTCGATCGCGAAGAAGACGGCCTCCTGGGAAGCCTGAACTTCGTCAGTCCCGACACCACCACCGACTTGCGGGGGGCGATCGTCTTGGAAATGACAGGATACGCCTGTTACGAGGTGGGCTGTCAGACCTATCCTTCCGGATTGAGGGGGGACTTTCCCGAAACGGGGGATTTTCTGGGGGTGGTGGGAAACACCGCCGCCTCGGAGGTGGTAGCCGCCTTTGAGAACTTACAGGGGGAGGACTTACCGGACATCGTTACTTTAACCGTTCCGTTCAACGGCGTGGCCTTTCCCGACTTGTTGCGAAGCGACCACGCTCCCTTTTGGCTGGCGGGAGTGGGGGCGGTAATGGTAACAGATACCGCCAACTTTCGTAACCCCCACTATCACCGTTCTAGCGATACGCCAGAGACCATCGATCGACCCTTCTTGACGGGAAACGCCCAAGCCATCGTCACCGCGATCGCCGGGTTACTCGAGGAATCTCGACTCAACGAGTCCAAATTGAAGCGGGGATCGATGGAGTTCGATCGGTATCATAAATAGGGTGAATCAAAAATCGGGTCAAGCAAAAATCGAAAAATCGTCTCAAACAACTCTCGAAACGAACGGGCTTCGCCGAACACCAGCAGGAGTCGAGATTTGACGCAGCCTTCGGCGCGGCGGCCGAGACCTGGTATTGACTCAACCCCGACTTAAAAACACTCCTATTCAAACTCGCCCTCAATGGCATTCGGATATACAGAACTGTTACAGAGAGATGTTCAGTCGCAGAACTCGCAATCCCTGAATCCGTTAAGACCCCCAAGGGTGTCAGCTCGATGAATACCAATTCCAAACGGGACACAACCGAACAGAGTCAAGCCTATCAGTTCGTTGCCGAAAAGCTGCGTCAAAGCGAAGCGCGATATTTAGCCATCGTCGATACCCAACCCGATTGTATTTGTCGGTTTCTACCCGACTGTACCCTCACCTTCGTCAATCTCGCGTACTGTAACTATTTCGGACAGTCTCGCGAAACCCTGATCGGCACGAATTTTCTCAATCTCATTCCACCGATCGATCGCCAACGCATCTTAGAAATGTTGGCAGACATTTCGATCGAGCGACCCACCTACGTCCACAAACATCAAGTCATCGACAGTAACGGGACGTTACGGTGGTTGCAATGGACAAACCAAGGCATTTTCGACGAAACCGGCCAACTGGTGGAATTCCAAGGCATCGGGCGAGACGTCACCGACTTACAACAAGTCGAACAAGCCCTGCACCTGAGCGAAGACCGTTTGCGAGCCATCGCCGCCGGCATACGCAGCACCGCCGTCTATACCCTCGACCTCGAGGGGCGGGTCGTCAGTTGGAACGCTGCCGCCGCCGCCCTCTACGGCTATCGAGACGCCGAAATCGTCGGGGAGTCCTTTGAGGGGTTTTTCGATCGCCCCGAACAGTGCCAAACATTACTCCAACAAGCCCGAGAAAGCGGTCAAATCGATTACGAACACTGGCAAGTCCGACGAGACGGCCAGCGAATTTGGGCGTGGGGAGTCTTGCAACGGCTCGAAGACGCCGAGGGCAACGCCATCGGCTTCGCCCATACCGTCTGCGATCGCCGCCGGGCCGAGGACACCGAACAGGCGCGAAACCACCTGGCCGAATCTCTGGCCCAAAGCGAACGTTTCCTGCGCTACATCATCGATCTCGTCCCTCATCCCATTTTCGCCAAAGACCGAGAGGGATGCTATCTCCTGCTCAACCAAGCCACCGCCGATTTTTTTGGCCGCAGTATCGACGAGACGATCGGTTTGCAAGATAGCGACATCGCCGGCTCTCCCGAAGCGGCCGAACAGTTCCGGGCGTCGGATTTGGAAGTCTGGCACAGCCAACAACCGAAACGGCGGTATCACGAAATTCTCGACGACGCAGCGGGACGGCGTCGGATTTTCGAGAAAACGAAATTTCCGTTCGTCGTCAACGAGGCAATTTCGGGAATTCTCGGCATTGCCATCGACGTGACCGAACGGGAACAGGTTCTCGCCGCTTTGCGAGATAGCGAGGAACGCTTCCGACAAATGGCCGAAGCCATCGGCGACGTTTTCTTTCTCTATTCAGCGGATTTCCAAGAAGCGATTTACCTCAGTCCCGCCTGTAAAGACATTTGGGGATATGCTTCTGAAGACTTTTACCGACAACCCGATTTGTGGGTCGATCTCGTTTACGACGACGATCGCGAAGCCGTTTTGATTCAACTGCAACAGATTCGCGATCGAGAGTTGTTGGTAGAATATCGCATCGTGCGGCCGGACAGCGGTTTGCGCTGGTTGAGAACCCGCACCTTTCCCGTGCGCGACGAAACGGGAACCACCTATCGCATCGTCGGGGTGACGGAAGATTCTACAGAACAGCAAATCGCCACCATCGCCCTCAATCAAGCTTACGAAGCCCTGCGCGATCGCGAAGCCCGATATCGCACCTTAACCACCGGCGCCCCGGTGGGCATTTTTCAAACAGACGAACAGGGACGCATCGATTTCGTCAATCAACGCTGGTGCGAGATCGTGGGCTTGCCCTTGGCGGCAGCCTACGACGGTCGCTGGATGTCGGCGATTCACCCCGACGATCGCGATCGCTTTTTCCAATATTGGAACCGCATCGGCCGCGAAACCCTCAGTTGGGAATTTCGCTTTATCAATGCCGACGGTGGCATCACCTGGGTTTTAGCCCACAGTTCCCCCGTCAAACGGAGTCGAAACGGCGGCGGCGTCGCCATCGGCACCTGGCTCGACATCAGCGATCGAAAACAAGCCGAAGCCCAATTGCAACAGCTTTCGAGCGCCTTGGAACAGTCCGCCGACGACGTAATTATCACCGATCGCCACGGCAAGATCCTGTACGTCAATTCGGGATTCGAGCGTTTGACGGGATACAGCAAAGCCGAAGCCCTCGGTCGTACCCCCGCCTTTCTCAAGTCCGGCCGCCACGATCGCCACTTTTATCGCCAGTTGTGGGACACCATTCGCTGCGGCCGCGAGTTCCACGCCGTCTTTACTAACCGCCGCAAATCCGGAGAGTTGTTCGACGAACAGAAAACCATCGTTCCGATTCGAGACGAACGGGGGGAAATCGTCAATTTCGTATCCACAGGAAAAGACGTCACCGAACGGCAACGGGCCGAAGCCCGTTTGGAGCGTATCAACCAGTGTTTTTTGAATTTCGGCAACGACCCGATGGAGAACGTCGAGCGATTGACGGTCTTGTGCGGCGAACTGCTTGGAGCCTTGCGCGTGTCTTACTGTCACTGGGAGAACGGGCGGTTCGAGGTGGTGTGTCAGTGGAAGAATTCCCCCTTTGAGGTCGGTCTCGAAACGGGAGATATCGCCCGCAACGCCTTGAAAGTCGGACGCCACGATTGGCTGGTACGGTCGTTGTCTTTCACCGAATGGGGTCAAGCGGTACGGACTCGGGAACGGCCGCCCTCCGTCGAATCCTTTCGGGTGGTGGGGGCGTTATGTTTGACCCACCGGGCGAGCTTCGTTCCCAGCGACGACGACCGCCGGGTGTTGGGCATCTTAGCTTCGGCCATCGCCGTGGAGGAGGAACAACACCGGGTTGAGGAGGCGTTGCGCCGACAGATGGAACGGGAACGGGCGATTGCTACGATCGCCCGTCACATTCACTGTTCGTTGGAACTGTCGGATATTTTACAAACGACGGTGGACGAAGTTCGCTATTTTTTGCAGTGCGATCGCGTGTGGGTCTGTTGTTTCGAACCTCCCAATTGCGGAAAAATCGTCGCCGAATCGGTGGCGGCGGACTGTCAGTCTGCTGTTGGCCAGGTTTTGAGTTTCGAGGCGGACTGTTTGCAGGCGTACCGACGGGGCGAAAGTCGCCAGACTTGCGATGTGAAAGTCTTGAGCGAATCGCTCCCGTCTTCGGCCTGGCCGGCTTTGGGCATCCGAAGTCAACTGGCGATGCCGATTTTACAGGGAGAGCAGTTGTGGGGGTTGTTGTTGGTGCAGCAGTGTCGCCAGAGTCGCGGCTGGCAACCGTCAGACGAGGAGTTCGTCCGCCAACTGGCCACGCAAGTGGGTATCGCTACGCAACAGTCGCAACTGTACCAGCAGTTGAAGGCAGCCAACGACGAGTTACAGCGGTTGGCCACCATCGACGGGTTGACTCAGGTGGGGAACCGCCGTCAGTTCGACGATTTTGTGGCGTCGGTTTGGCAGGAGGCGCGATCGCGCCATCGACCTTTGGGGTTGGTTCTGTGCGATATTGATTTTTTTAAGGCGTACAACGATACTTACGGCCATCAAGCGGGAGACGAGTGTTTGAAGCAGGTGGCCGGGGCGATCGAAACCGCTGTATCCCATCGAAAGGCGTTGGTGGCGCGATACGGCGGCGAAGAGTTTGCGGTCGTGTTGCCGGAGACCGACCGGAACGGCCTCAGGGCAGTCATGGAGGCCATTCGGTCTGCGGTGCGGCGCTTGGAGGTTCCTCATTCGCGATCGACCGCCAGCGGTTGGGTGACGTTGAGTTTGGGCGGGGCCAGTTTGGTGCCGCCCCAGACGGCCGCGCCGGAGCTGTTGTTACGTCGTGCCGATCTCGCCTTGTATCGCGCTAAGCAAGGGGGACGCAATCGTTACTGTTGCGATTTGACGGAGGAGCCAGAGCGATCGATGGAGAGTTGATTCGAGCCACTCTTTGTTAAGTCTAACCCTCGAAGGTTGGGGGTTCAGTTGGCCGAGAAACCTCCTAAGGATGTCCGGTTGGCGATCGCTTGAACTCGATACCTGCTTCGCTTTTTCGCTGATTCGAGATGGCATTTTTCTGCCGATTTAAAATGACCTAATCCAGGCGATCGAACCGACTTGAACGGGGGTTTTTTCATGATGTTTTCAGATACGATCGCCTTCAACCTCCCTCCACGCAAGAGACTCAAACAATTTTAACCTTTTCTTTACATAAAAATAATATTTTTAAATTTTGGTTAAGAAGTTCAAAAATAATATTCTTTTCCGTTCGGTTTTGTATAAACGATCGCTTATGATAGACGAAGCAGAATTCACCCATTTAATTGCCTGTCGTTCGCGCCAAACAGTTTATAAGAAAAAAATCGGGATCGCCAGAACGATCGTCAAATCTTAACCATTATGCAGAAGGAGATAGGCAATGGAAGCGATAAAAACAGACAGACACTTAACCGTTTGTCGGTCGATCGTCTCGACCCCAAGAGGTCACGAGTCGAATTCTAGCCGTTCCTCCTTTAGCAAGACCCAGACGATCGCCTCCGGCGACAGTCCCCTCGAAGACTTACCCGTCGGCATCGCCATCACCAACGCCGTCGGTCAGATCCTGCACGCGAACGCAGCCGTCGCCCGCCTGTTCGATCGACCCCTCGAAGAACTGCTCCACAACTCCATCGACAGCATCGGGCGGACTGTCCTGCGGCCCGACGGCCAGCCCTTACCGCGCCGAGAGTTACCCACCGCCATCGCCCTACGAGAAAACCGGCCTGTAGCCGATGGTGCGATGGGATTCTTCAGCGATAGAGGGACGTTGCGCTGGCTGGCCGTGACCGCTACCCCTCGCCCTCCATCCCAAGGGGGCGGCCTGACCGTGACCTATACCGAAATTCCGCCGGACTTTGCCCCCGCCGTGGAAATCGTAGAAGAAACTTCACCCGATGGCGAGGCCGCCACCTCCCCCAACCCCGACGAGAACGAGTCGAACCTCAGCGAAACCCGACTCGAGCGCATTCTCGACTGTTTCCTCGGTTTCAGCAGTCACCCCCAAGAGAACATTCGTCGTCTCTTGGAACTGGTACGAGAACAGCTCGAGGCCATCTGTGCTTGTTACCAAAGTCTGAAGCGCGACGACTCCTTATCCTGTACCTCTTCCGGGGCGATCTGCCCACAGAATACCTCGCTCTGTTCTGGCGCCGAGGAGGGTCGAGGATCTTCCCATCTCCTCTCGCCAGACGGTGGCGCCGACAAACCCCAGATGCGAATTGCCATCTGCCAACCCTCGGAACCGTTGCGAAAACCCTTTTCTTCTGAAGAAAACGCCGCCCCAACCCCGTCAGTTCTCGGCTACCTCTGCGTCAAGTACCATCCCCGCCGTCAGCCCCATCCCGAGGACGCCCGCTTCCTGCACACCGTCGCCACCGCCATCGCCGTCGAAGAGGAGCGGTTGCGGGTGGCCGAAACCCTGCGCCAACAAACCGAACGGGAATTAGTCGTGGCGCGACTGGCCAGCCGCATCCAGCAGTCGATCGAGCTGCCCGAAATCCTCGAAAGCGCCACCGAGAGCCTGCGTCGCTTTCTCGACGCCGATCGCGCCATCGTCTGTCGCTTCAACAGCGACGGGAGCGGTGAAATCCTCGGCGAATCTCGCAGAGAGGGGATTTCCTCCATGCTGGGTTGGAAAACGAACCGTCCTTGGATTATCGACGGTCGATCGCACCAACTCTATGTGTCGGGGCGGGTGATGGCGATCGACGATATCTATAGGGCAGATCTCGAACCCGAAGCGGTTCAGTTGTTGGAGTTTTTCGACATTCGAGCGCGATTGGTCATGCCCATCGTTATCGACTCCGGAGAGGAGGGGGAAACAGACCCGAGTCAACCCTCCTCGAACGTTTGGGGATTGCTCGTCGCCCATCAATGTCGCGAAGCGCGATCGTGGCATCCGTCGGAAGTGCGGGTGTTGCCCCAACTGGCAACCCAACTGGCCATCGCCATCCAGCAAGCCCAACTCTACAGCCGTTTGAAAACCGCCAACCGCGAACTCAGCCAACTGGCCACTCGGGACGGACTGACTCAGGTGGCGAACCGACGGTATTTCGACGAGTATCTCGAGGGAGAATGGCGGCGACTGACGCGGGAAAAATCGCCCCTGTCGTTGATTTTGTTGGATATCGACTTTTTCAAAGACTATAACGACGGCTACGGACACCAAGCGGGAGACGATTGTTTGAAGCAAGTGGCCCGAGCCTTAGAAACCACGACCCGACGTCCGGCGGACGTGGTGGCGCGTTACGGCGGCGAAGAGTTCGCCATCGTGTTACCGAATACCGACGAAGCCGGAGCGGTGTGCGTGGCGGGGTTGGTTCGATCGACCTTGCGGAACTTGCAGCTCGTCCACGCTCGCTCGCCGGTCAATCCTTACGTTACCGTCAGCATGGGGGTGGCCTCGCTGGTACCGTTTCCGGAAGCCGAACCGGATTTACTGGTGGCGGCGGCCGATCGCGCTCTCTACCGCGCCAAACAGAACGGGCGCGATCGCTACTGCATCGCCAAATCCCGCGATTTTTAACGGGATCGATCGCACTCCAAATTTATCTAACTTTCCCCCTCCTCAGAAAGCGTCTCGCGTCGCCCCATCCCCGCCAAGCCAACCGTTCTCGCCACTGCATTTGCTATAATTCACCCGAGACGCGCGGGGAGAGCGACATGGCCAAATCCATACCCTTACCCAACATTCAGCCCAAGTCCGAATCTCGCCCAAAGCGGCCCTGGACGGAAGTAGCGGAAACTGCCTCGATTATCGCTTCGGGGGGCGGCGTAGCCTTGGCGATCGTGTTTCAACAACTGGCCTTTGCCATCGTTCCCCCGGTGTTTGCGCTGTCGTTGAACATCGTCAATCGATCGCGCCGCATCCAGCAAATTCGCGAACAAAGTTTCAACGCCACCGCTCAAACCAGTCAACTGCGATCGGACTTACAGGCGGTGCAGAGTTCCTTACAAACCTTACCCATCGCCGATCGCATCGTCGATATCGAACGCTGTGTCACCCGCTTGAGCGAAGCCTTGATGGAAGTCCAGCAACGTCAGGCGGAGACCCTCGCCGCCACCGAAGAAGACCGGGAAAAAATTAAAGAAGCCTTCGCCATCGTGCGCCAGGGGGTTTACAACCTCAGCCACCACACCAACTCCTCCCTCGATCGACTGCAAAACGACTTAAATGCTTTGCGCCTCGAGGTCGATCGCGTCGCCATTCAAGCCTCTTCGGAAACGGTGGCGGCGGCCATCGCGCCGCTGCGCCAACAAATGGACAGTTTGAGCCTGCGCGTCGATAACCTCGACAGTCAAAGCACCCTCATTACCCCGCAAGTCCAGCAGTTGACGCAGACGGTGAAGCAACTGCGAACTCACACCGCCCAACATTGGCTCGCCCATATCGATCGCCGCTTGGAATCGGCCCTTCCCTACACCTACCAGCTCGTTTCCGAAGATGCGTCGCCCTATCTCTTCAAAGCCTTAGAAACCGCCAAAGAACAGGTGGCCATCGTCAGCCCTGGGTTGCCACACCAAGGCGCCCACAGCGATCGATTCTTAGCCAAATTAGAAGACGCCCTAGCACAAAAGATTTTTGTCAGCATCGGCTGGGGACGCCGCGCCGACATCGGGAAAGCTCGGGGAACCTCCCGCCCCATCGCCCTCAAAGACGGCGGTTGGCGCTATCAAGTCGAACGCGATCCCCAGGGATTTTACGGCTTGCTGCCCCATCTGCTGGAACTGAAAAAACGCTACAAACGGCTCAATCTCAAACTGTTCGGAACCGCCGATCGTTTGGTCGCCTGCGATCGAGATTGGGCTCTGTTGGGAGGACAACATTTACTCTGTCACGGCGAGGAAGAAGAAGTGGGACTGTATACCACCGATCCTCACGTGGTTTCCGATTTGGTCGATCGCTTCGATCTCGTGCCTCAACTGAAACGACGCGCCAGCCGTCAAATGCCCCCCGCAGCGCCGGGACGACGCCCCCTCCCCAACCCCTCCAACGGGGCGAAAACCGCCCCAGTTCGCAAACCCTCTTCGATTCCCTTTTTTCGATAAAAATTAGATAAATCAGACCCCCCGTCGCCGCCTTCGGGCAATGCCGATACGGGGGGTTCGAGGGATAAAACCTTACTTTCAGAATGGGATCGCCTTTACCACTTCCATAGCATTGAATAAAAAATCAATTAATACAAAAAACCTATATCATACACTTTAATTATCCCCGAAATGTGGGCGTTTGTCAACCCCAGAGTCCGCCCCCAAAGGTGATCGCAAAATCAATTTTCGGACTGCACCATCCCCAACCTCACCGCCCGTTTCGCTTCCATTAAATCCCGTCGTCGCTTCACCTTCTTATTCTCCGTTTCCTGCCAGCGCAGCGCCACCATAATCGCCACAAACAACATATATCCCGGCTCTTCCATCTGCGAAAAAATCAAGCCAAAAATAAAGACCGACGACAGAAAAAAGCGAGACAAATCATCAACGCCGACGTAATTCCAAACTACCCAAGCCAAATACAAATACGCCCCGAGTCCCAACCAACCCAAATCGCCCCAAATTCCCGCCCAACCGAACAGCGGCGAAAACATACTCGATTGATTTCCCAACCAACTAGCACCAACAGCGCCCCAAACCTCGCCGCTGGCCACGTGGCGCGTCGCCCCCAACGGTCCCAACAAATGCCAATAGGCGGCCAGCATCCACCCCCCGAGGCGACTCACCGTATGACCGGGACCCAATCCAAACAGCCAGTTCAACCAAGACTCGTAATGAGTGGGAACAATCCGTATCGCCGCCGTTTTCAACCGCGTCGCTTCCCCGTCGGGTCCGTAAATTTCCGGTCGCGCCCAAGTTTGGAACGCTCCGAAGGCGGGAACGTTTTCCACGCACCAGTAAAACACCAACAAAAAGAGAACCGCAATACTAAGATATTTAATCGCCTCGCCGACGTTTTTTAATTTCGTCACCAACAGCAAAACTCCACCGCCCAAAAATGCCAATAAAACCTGTTTCGCGTCGGCGATGAGCATATGTTGAAACGTCGCCAGGGCGGTGACGATGCGAATCCAGAGGGGGACGCTTTTGGCGCTGACGAGATAGTACAATCCAAAAGTCATCGACACCGAGGCGCTGACCACGTGACCCGCTCCGGAATGGTAAAACACCCCTTGGATGTAATCAGGGTTTCCCGGTTTGGGATGGCGTTTCAAAATCACGAACAACACCCATTGTCCGTAGGCGAAAATGAGGTTAGCGAATCCGAAACGAATCAGCCAAACGCGAAATTTATGCAGGCTGCGTTCGCACAGGGGAACGCACACCAAAGCCAACAACATTAAAAACGGTTCGCCGAGAAGTAAGAAGCTAAAAATGATGTTGATAATTCCGGCTTCGTTGACGATCGCACTGGCGAACATGACGCTGAGAAGCGCCCACAACCCCCCTAACAACATCCAGGTAATGGAGATTTGATAGGGGTTTTTGGTGCGGGTTTGAAGTAACGCCACGACGCAGGCGAAGGGAACGGCGGCGAAGTGTAGAAAGTTAATAGTTGAAGGAGCGCCCGCACTGTCGATAATGCGGGAAAAAAACGCCGTTGCGAAGGCGACGAGAATTAGCGTCGAGGTGGTGACGTATCCTTTGGGTTTGACGGGGGGTTTGGGTTTGGGAGGTTTGGGATCGATCGCCGTTTTTGGATTGACAATTTTACGCTTGTGTTTGTTCATGGTTGAGAACCGACAAACAAGGGGGACATTTTGCCGTATTTCATGGGATAAAGCCTGTCGAGATCGAGATCGCGGGTTTCGCCGTTGCGAATTTCGCGAACATAGGGTTGAAAGGCGCTGTGATACCCTGCGAAGACAAGAGATTGACTGGCGTTGCGATCGAGAAAGGCGGGGGTATTTTCAGGAATATCCCGGTGTCCGTAGAGAAATCCCCCCAGCAGTTCCGTGCGGCCGCCATTTTTCGTCTCGATAATCACCACATCTCCTTCCGTTTTTAACCCCAAAATCCAAACCTCCGCCCCATCGTTTTGGATGTTGGTTTTCCCCGATTCCCGTTTGGCTTCCACGTCCAGTTGACGGGCCCAAACCTGTTGGTTGCTGAAGTCGAAACGGTCTCCCACCACGTCTTCAAGAAACAGGCGACTTCCGGGGGCGCGGTTGCGGTAGCCTCCGACGCCGAGATGTCGCAACACCAGCGTTCGCGGCGAGGCTTGTTCGACGAAATAAGCCGACTGCAAATAGGCTTCCATCCCTTCGATACTGACGGTATCGGCGGTTCCGTCCACCAAACGAAAGACAGGGCGGTTGGTATTTTTAAGACCCTCGCCGGCCATGATGCGCGTCGCCCCCAGTCCCACGATGCGCCGGACGTTCCCGCGAATTTCGAGGGTGTCGTTAATGGTGTATTCAGCGCGGGTGAGGTAAACGGTGGATTTTCCCGAATCGATCGCCCGTTGCAAGGCGGCGGTATCGTCCTCCGCCTCTCCGTCCGCTTTCACCCAGTCGGCGGGGTCGTCCCACACTGTTTCGGGAGTCGGTTCGATGGGGAGGTTCAGGGCGGTTTCGGGACTGGGAAACAACGTCAGAACCGGGTGGGAGACGAATTCAGCCACGGGACTGTTGGCGGTGGCGGTGCTGTCGTCCACGGTACTGGAGAGGGCGCGACGGTAGCCGTCACTGGTGAGGTGGCGGACGTACAAGCCGCCGTCTCGGGCGTTGACCACGGCGGCGTTGGGAGAGGCGTCGCCGTCGAGGGTGGCGTTGACGAGGGTAACGATTCCGTGGCCGTTTCCTCCTTCGCCGTCGCTGTCGTTATAGAGGGCGGAAACGCGGTTTCGACTGCTGAGGTCTTCGATATTGAGGACTTGGCGTCGGTTGTAAATACCGTATTCTTGTTGGTTGCGGAGGTGGATGCGGGAGAGGGTGGCGCTGTGGAGGGCGCCGGTGAAGTAGATTCCGATGTCGAAGCCGTTTACGGTGAGATGGCTGACTAACAGGGGGCCGTTGAGGGGCGGGCTGAGGTCGAGGCCGTAGCGTCCTTGTCCGTCGGAGGTTTTGAGGGTGACGTGATGGACGCTTCCGTAGTTGTTGGCGCGGAATCGCAGCGCGATCGCGCCGGGATTTCCGCTTCCGGTGTCGAGGGTGATGTGGCTGAGGCTGTTGCGAAAGGCGGTGGCGTCCCCGACTCGTCCTTCCCAAAAGGTGAGGAGGGGTTTGGGTTGCGATCGATCTTGGAATCCGGGGGCGCGATCGATCAGCCGAATCACCGTGTTTTCCTGGCTTTGACCCTGTAGGAAAAACCGTTTCTGTTGGCCGTTCTCGTCTTGCAGGTGAAGGGTATCGCGGACGAGATAGGTTCCGTTGGGAAAATAGATGAGTTTTCCTCGATTTTGGGAAATCGCCCCTTGAAGGGCGGCGGTATCGTCGCTGACGCCGTCCCCTTTGGCGTTGTAAGGGGCTTGCGTCACGTCGATAATATCCGCGTCGGTGGGAAGGGCGGCTTCGATGGAGGCGGCCGCGAGGGGCGCGGTTAAACTGGGGGCGAAGTGCCAGTGCGAGAGGGCGAGGACTGTGGCGGCGCCAACGCCGGCCAACAGCAGCCAAAACGGGCGCGATCGCCCTCGTCTCAAAGCGTGGAGAAGGTTCAGCATATCTGGAAAACTTGAGGAGACAGACGCCAGCCAGACATCGCGTTTGAAGACCGTTCGATTCAGTTCAAATTAGTTTGAAAATCCGAGAACGACCCTGTTGGTTTGCCCATTTTGGCGTTCGAGATCGGGCGATCGACCGCCGGCTTTCTCAAGAGGCGATCGCGATTTATCGGCTTGCGATCGATGGTAGCAAATTCTTTTCGATCGCTATTGCCACTTTGAGACGGTGGCCTATAATCGGGATAATATTGCTCGGATAGCCAAGCCTATGGTGACTATACCCACTTGGATCGATCCTGTGGTCAAACCCCTGAAATCGGTGGTTAGCCAAAAAATCGACCAAAGAATTCGTGACTATACCGAAACGGTTCCCATCAGCGAGTTCGTTCCCGAAGAAGATGTGTTTGTCGTCGGCTATCCGAAATCGGGAAATAGCTGGTTTCAAAATTTGATTACGGGCTTGGTTTACGGCGTCAATCCGGCTCAAGCCCCTGATACCATTGTTCAAGATTTAGTTCCCGATATTCACTACAAACGCTATTATCGGCGTTACAGTACGCCGATGTTTTTTAAGTCTCACTTTCCCCCGAATCCCAACTATCGCAAAGTGGTTTATTTGTTGCGAGACGGACGAGACGTGATGGTGTCGTACTATCGTTTTTTAGAGGCGATGCGATCGCGCAGCAACCAAACCGTTGATTTTCTCAATATGGTGAAAACCGGGGAAGGGCTGTTTTTAAACTACAAATGGCACCTCCATGTTGAAAAATGGTTAGAGAATCCCTATAATTCCGAGATAATTACAATTCGCTACGAGGATATGTTAGAGCGTCCGGTAGACGAACTCGAGAGATTGTGTCAGTTTCTCGATTTTGAAGCCAGTCGCGATGTTTTGGAAGATGTGACGGCGGCGGCCTCGTTTCAAAGCCTTCGTAAAAAGGAAGAACAGTTTGGTTTAAACAATCCCGGCTGGCCGAAAGATAAGTTTTTTAACCGTCGCGGTAAGGCGGGTTCCTATAAAGACGAAATGCCGCCAGAGGTGTTAGAAGCCTTCGTAGAAGAAGCTGGAGACACCTTGAAAAAATTCGGATACGAGGTTTAAGGTTTTCCGATTCTGGCGTTTGCGTTTTCCCCTCGAAACGCCCTTGCATAACCCCGGTATCTTCCGCGAAACCGGGGTTTTCCCGTTTGAGATATCTTCCCTGTTTAAGAACCCCGGAATCTCCAAGATACCGGGGTTCTGGAGAAATACTCGTCAATTGAAATGTCAACGGGCGGGTTTCCGCGAATTATTTCGCGATCCGATATCGTCAATTTGTTATATTATTAAAAAGCTTAATTTACAAGCCGAAACCCCGTCGCCAGTGCGAAACCTGTCGAATCGGGGAATTCGATCGCCAACAGAAACGATGCCAAACAGGATGTCAAAAAATACAAAAAAAATTATTTTATTCACGACATTTATTTCAGTTGTTTTGTCGGGATGTTTCCAAACCATCGAAACTTCGTCGGATTCGGAACAAGCTTCCACGATCGAAGCGTCCGAAACAAGTCGTAATTGCATTAAAAATTACAATCCAGAAACGGATTATTTCCCAGATAAAACAGATTTAAAATATGCAAAAGGATTTTCAGTTGACTATCATAAACACTATAAAGTTGTAACAGTAAAAGACCCTTGGAATCCTGAAAAAGACAAGTTTAAATACGTCCTGTTTCAATGTGGAACACCCGCCCCGGAAGGCTTTGACGATGCAGAAATTATCGAAATTCCCATCGAGTCCGTTGTCGCCCTTTCCACAACTTATTTATCCCATTTAGACGCTTTAAATTTAGTCGATCGCCTGACGGGGGTGCAAGATGCAAAAAACATCACCACTCCCAGCATTCGCCAAAAAATTGACAGCGGCGAGGTGGTGGAAGTCGCTCGAGAACGAAATGTTGACATCGAACAAATTTTAGCCTTAAATCCCGATTTAATCGTCACCTTCGGTTTGGGAACGACGGAAGCCGAAACCTATTCAAAATTATTAGAAGCGGGGTTCGACGTAACCGTGAATTCCGAATATTTAGAAAATACGCCTCTCGGACGTGCTGAATGGTTGAAATTTACAGCATTGTTTTTCAACCGAGAAGCGAAAGCGGCACGGATTTTTTCGGAGATCGATCGCGAATACAATCGTATTGCCAATTTAGTGAAAACTGTCGAAGAACGTCCCACCGTCGTCACCGAATTTAACTATCAAGGCACTTGGTTCGTTCCCGGTGGAGAGAGTTACGTGGCGAAATTTCTCGAAGACGCGGGAGCGGATTATTTCTGGAAAGATAATAAATCTACGGCGAGTATTCCTTTAGATTTTGAAGTGGTCTACGATGTGGCGGCGGCTGCGGATTTTTGGTTAAACGTCGATCGAAACTGGGAAACCAAAGAAGACGCCATCGAAGACGATCCCCGATATGGCAATTTTACCGCATGGCAGACCGGGCAAATTTACAACTACACCGCCCGCGTCAACGAACATGGCGGAAACGATTACTGGGAAAGCGGGGTGCTGAACCCTCACTTGATATTATCCGATTTGGTGACGATTTTTCATCCGGAACTGTTGCCAGATACCGAAAAAGTGTATTACGAAAAATTGGAGAGTCGATCGTGATTTGTGGGGAGTCGATCGAGTGCCTATCAAAAATGTAAATTTATCAGATGGGAGTCTCTACACTGAATTGAGCTGTTGTTGGGTTTCGCTATCGCTCCACCCAACCTACCGCCAACTCATATTTTTACATCCATTGAGATGCACCCGGTTTGCACAACCTACCCAGAACGTCGTGTTTTTACTTCGTGTTTTTACAAAGGTCGGTGAGAGGCACCTGATGCCGGGGTTCTGACAAGCCGGGTATCTTACAATAGGAAATTTCTCAGGAAAACCCGTTTTTAAATCGCGGTGGCATGGTTACGAAAATCGCTCAAATTACCGATACACATCTGTTTCCCGACCCCGATGCTGTCATGAGAGGCGTTGCCCCCTGGCACAGTCTCAAAGCGGTGTTAGAACGGGTGCGAGAAGAAAATCCCGACGTTCTCCTATTAACGGGAGACTTAGCCAACGATGGGGATTTAGAGGCTTACGATCGACTGTTCGACTTGGTTTCACCGCTGCAAGTTCCCACCTACTGCATTCCCGGCAACCACGATCGATCCGACATTCTGCAAAAACACCTGAATCGATCGCCCTTCGCCACAACCAACGCCATAACCCTCGACAATTGGCAGGTTCTCTTACTCGATTCCACCCTAGAGAATCCCAAATTCGGCGAAGGCTGTCTTTCCGAAGAAACGCTAACCCAGTTAGAAACCGCCTTAACCGCCTCGAACCTCCCCACCGCCATCGCCTTACACCACCACCCCGTCGAGACTGGAATCGACTGGCTCGATACCATTAATCTGATAAATAGCAGCGACTTTTTAGGGATACTCGATCGCTTCGATCGCGTCAAACTGGTACTGTTCGGTCACGTTCACCTGGAAATCGATCGAACCCGTAGCGGCGTCCGCTTTTACGGCACCCCCTCCACCTGTACCCAAGTTTTACCCGAACCCTGCCATCAGAGCGATCGACATCCCGGCTTCCGCTGGCTGGAACTGTACCCCGACGGCACCCACCACAGCCGAGTCGTTCGCGTCCCCCTGCAATCGGAAGAATCGCCGTGAAACCTCGCCATCCCTTGCGCCGCTTTCTCCTATGGTGGTTACTCCTGGGGCTGTTTCTCCTCGCCCTCAGCCTCGACTTGTCCGTGGGGTCCGTATCGATTCCCCTCAAAGAAATCCTCGCAATCCTTTTCGGCGGCGATGCCGAAAAAGAGACTTGGCAGGCGATCGTACTCACCTTTCGCCTCCCCAAAGCCCTTACCGCCATCGTCGCGGGGGCTGCCCTCTCCGTAGCGGGGTTGCAAATGCAAACCCTGTTTGGCAATCCCCTCGCCGGACCGTTTGTGCTGGGAATCAGTTCCGGGGCGAGTTTGGGCGTTGCCCTCGTGGTGTTAGTGGGAACGGCGGGAAGTTGGGAACGAATGCTCTCCGCCAGCGGCGGCGCGGCGGTGGTGTTGGGACTCGTCGTCCTCACCGCGCAACGGGTTCGTAACCGAGAAACCCTCTTGTTGCTGGGGTTGATGTTCGGCTACGCCGCCAACGCGATCGTGACGATTTTACTGCACTTCAGCTCGTCCCAGCAGATGCAATCCTATATCACCTGGACTTTTGGCAGTTTCGGCGGCGTCACCTGGGATCGCATGACGCCCTTCGTGGCAACGGTGGGTTTGGGGTTACTGGTGGCGTACTTACTGGCGAAACCCCTCAATTTGCTGTTGTTGGGGGAAACCTCCGCCCGCACCTTGGGACTGCGAATGCGCTGGTTGCAGTTTTGGACGATTACCAGTGCGGCGGTGTTGGCAGGGGCGGTAACGGCGTTTTGCGGACCGATCGCCTTTCTCGGGGTGGCGGTTCCCCATCTCAGTCGCGCGGTGTTGAAAACCTCCGATACGCGGTCTTTGCTGTTAGCGGTGACGCTATTGGGGGCGACGCTGGCATTATATGCCGATTGGGTGGCGCAACTGCCCGGCCGTCAAATGGTCCTTCCGTTAAATGCCGTGACTGCCGCCTTGGGAACCCCTGTCGTGACTCATGCCATTTTGCAGCGACATCGGCGTTGAGGCGATTTGGGAGAATTGGCATTCGGCAACCGCCTCGGCCAACCGCCAGATTCCCGGTATCCGCCAGATCCCCGGTATCTTGAAGATGCCGGGGATCTGTTCGAGTGGTGACATCCCCAAAAATTCCCCAAAAATTCCCCAAAAAAAAGAGGAGGTCAAGCCTCCTCCGATTACTGTGTAAAACAGTAAAAACTGACTGCAAGCAAACGTATTAAGCGTCTTGTTCGATGTAAATGAACAAGAGACCCATGGCCACTAACGGCATGAGCCAAGCAACCGTAGGAATCAGAATCCAAGGCAGGTAAGAAGCTGCGTAATCGCCGGTCATGTGAACTTCTCCTATGTCAAATAACTCAAAACTAACAATCGATCGACAAGCAAGCATCTCGCGTCAACCGAGCATCTCAAAACGAGCGTCTAGTTAACCAGACCTCGGAAAATCGCATCGACGACATCGAAGTTTTGCAGCAGGAAGAAGGCCACGAAGGCGCTTCCCATGCCACCGACGAAGAATCCAGCGGTGAACTGGCTCCAACCTTCCGAGGTTTTCAAGGGATCGTCGCTGCTGGACTCGCCTTGATAGGACACCAGGCCGTAAGCGGACAGGCAAGCCGTGGCGATGAGCAGCAGGGTGACGCCGGAAATCAAACCGCCTAAGTTGGCAAATTCCGAATCCCGTAAGGGCCCGAGTTTCACCCAGGGGCCGATGATGAAGTAGCCGTGAGCCATGCCGATTTCGAGGCCGCGCAGGATGGGCGACAGACCCGAACGGTAGGCCGGCAGGTTGCCGATGAAGGCACGAGTAAATCCAGAATCGCTAATCGGGGTTGATAAGTGACCCAATTGAGGGTCGCCGTTATATGCTTTGACCACCCCAGTGTTGGTGGAATCAGCCATGCGAGTTTCTCCTGTTCTCTAAAAATTCTTAATGAAGAACTTTAAGCTAACATTTTAGGCAAGGGCGGGTAATTTATCCCACAATGGCGGAGGAACTTTAGAAAAGTTCACTGAATGGGGGGCGATCGATCTCTCCGGACGCGATCGCCCCCCTCTCGCAAAGTAAGGACGTACTCTGTTTTTCAATCAACGATCCGATGAATCCAGCTTATATGTCGATCGTCTTAGGGTGGATGCCGCTGTTGGCTCAGGTGCAACCCCCGTCTCTACCGTATTTCGAGGAACTGACGCCAACGGTCGCCCAAGCCTCCGAGTCCGAGGTGGCGGGGGTTCCCGGTCGCGTCCCGGTCTCTACTGCCCAACTGTATCAACAGCGGTGGGCGGCGTTGCGATCGGGAACGCTCTACACCCGCCAAGCTCGCGATAGTTTTCAACCGGAATGGGTTCGCGCCAGGAACAACCCCACTTACGAGCAGTGGGTGGCTCTGTTGGGTCAGGAAGCTAAGGCCATCGCCGCCGGACAGGGGAACAACCGCCTTTCTGTTACGATTGGCGATTCGCTGTCCCTGTGGTTGCGGCCGGGACTGTTCGAGGACGATCGCCTCTGGCTCAATCAAAGCATCGGCGGCGAAAACACGGCTAGAATTCGCCACCGCATTTCGTTACTCGAGGGGACGCGACCCAGTAGCATTTACATTATGGCTGGGGTCAACGACCTCATCGGCAACCGCAGCGACGAGGCCATTTTGAACGACTATCAGGATATTCTGTTACAACTGCGGCAAAACCACCCTCAAGCTCAGTTGGTGGTGCAGTCGATTTTACCGACGCGACACGAGGCCGTCTCCAATCAGCGGATTCGATCGATCAACCGGGAACTGTCTGCTATGAGTTACCAAGTCGGGGCGATTTATCTGGATTTGTACCCCCACTTTAGTGACGAGGCGGGGCAAATACGCTCGGAACTGACTACTGACGGCATCCATTTGAGCGATGGCGGTTACGAACTCTGGCAGAATTTCATCCGTCAGGTGGAATATCAAATTATGCTCGACGAGAAACGTTCAGGAGCGATCGAGCAGCTTTAACAACACTAACGCCGCTTTGGGGTTGGGATGGAGGCCGTCGGTGGAAAACTCCCGTTTGAGGTTTCCCGCTTCGTCGGCCAAATAGGGGTTGAGGTCGAGATATTCGATTTCGGGATCGCCCTCGAGGGCTTCTTGGAGTTGGCGATCGATCGCCCGTACCGCCTGGTTATCCACGTCCGCCATGCGAGGGTCGGTAAGGGATTCCTCTTTCGATCGCGGCAACACCGACGCAAACACCAACCGCGTTTCCGGGTATTTCTGGCGAATCGTCTCTAACAACTGCAAGGCATCATCGAAAATCGCCTGCGGTTCTCCGTGGTTGAGCAGTTCCGGCGTCGCCGCCCCAAACACGACGATTTCCTCGGGAGGATGACTGTCAGAGAGTTGTTGGACTTGGGCGGTCATTTCCGCGATGCGATAGGCGGGAACTCCCAAATTTAAATCGTTCGGTCCCAAAAACTCGTCGGGAATGCCCAAGGCGATGGAACTGCCGACGATGGCGCGGCGAATGCGGGGGCGAGTGTCGATAAACTGACGGTATTCAGCCAGTTTTAATTTATCGTAATCGGCTTTCTTCGGATACAGACTGGTATCCGCCGCGATTTCCCGGCGACGTTGGAGGAATTCCTCCGACAGATAGGCCGTTAGGTCGGCGGATTTTTGCAAGTACCAGCGTCGTCCGTCCCAACGGCGACCGACGACAGTGGCGAGTTTCACCTGGTCTACGGCGTTGAAGGACAACACCACCTCTGGCGGCGGTAACGGACGAACCGTCGGTTCTGGGGAGGGAGAGGGAAACGGCGTCGGCTGTGCGAGTCCCACTCCCGCAAAGGGCGTGTAATCCTTGGGAATGGTCGATCGACGCAGAAACAGACGGTTTTGTAAGAGGATGGCGAAACCGCCGATGGCAACCAGGAGATACAACAGCACGCTGACGGCCTCGGGACGCCGGCCGAGGTCGTAGAGAAACTGTAAAACTCGCTGCCAAAGGGGAATCGGACGTGACATCAACCGTTCGATTTCAGAGGGTCGGAAAATTTTTCGATTAAAAGTCTTGACAAAAATAAATTAATATGGTATAGGAGGGGGTAAGATTTCTGAGGATTCGTGGGTCGCTTCGCCGGAAATCGCCCCTCTAGAGTGGCGAGAAGGCGTTTGCGAGAAGGGGGTTTAGGGGTTGGGGATACCGTCTGAACCGTTAAACTGCTGGCGGAGCGTTTCAACCCGCTTGCGGTTGACGCCGAGGTCGGATTCGCCCAAGCGAGACGCCGATCGCACGTGAACCACGCCGTCGTCATCAGCGGCGAAAAATTCCACGTCGTCCACGAACCCCATAATTTTCGAGGTAAATTCTGCGTAGAGATAACCGGGTTTAGCGTCGATAATTTCTGCGTTTTCGGTATTTTGGAGAATTCCTTTGAGGCGATCGATCGCCGCGTCCGGCGTTCCCTCGTAGGAGAACGGTTCGATGAAATGACCGGGATCGCGGCTTTGACTGGAGACGCAGTTAGGAGAAGAGGGACAAGGGGCGAGTCGATGGCCTTTGACGCCTAAATTCGTGGGACGTTGACCGGAAAAGTGAAACAAACTGGCCATGTAAACTGTAGAAGAAATGGGGGGAGTGGGGGCTGCGATCGCCGCCGGATGGATGGCGATCGATCCCCCAACCAACCACAGACACAGAGCGACAGCAACGAGGCGCAAACTGGCGAACATCAATCTCGAACTCTGACTCGACAGTTTCGATTGTATACGCTTCCTCTGAAGGGTTTCTACTGTTTTTGTGGCGAAGTCTGGGGGGCGTCGTCCAACAACCGCAGCCAGTCTTCGATCTCCTGTAGGTCTCGATCGCTGGCTAAATAGCCGATTCCCCGGTTGAGGTGGAGAGCGAACTGTTGGGCGAGGGTATCGCGATCGACCCCCAATCCATCGTGATAACAGCGTTGTTTGAGAGCGATCGCCAACGCATCAGCCATCTCGCCCCCAAACACCCGCCAACTCATTTCCACATTGCTATCGCTGGAGACGGGAACCGGAGACGGAGAACTTTCTTCGGCGAGAGACCGACAGAACGCCCAGCGACACAAGACGTTCCAGCGATCGATCCCCGTTTGACGTTTGAGTTTCGTCAGTTGGTCTTTCGCCGTTTGCGGGAGTTTAAAGCGTTCGACAGGATACTCCATGAGGTCGTCTTCGGGCGGTCTTATGGCTGAGGTTCGTCAGAAGAACCGTTAGCGAAAAACAGGCGATAGCCACCGTAAACCAGCACCGCCAGAATCGCGACGCTGATAGCCAGGGACACCAGCCGCAACAGGGTTTGCAGAATCGAGAACCCTAACAGGATACCGCCGATACCCACCGCCACCTGTCCGATGGGGGGCAGGTTTTGAAACCAGGTTCGGGCTTGTTGGTACAGGGCTTGTAGCGAGTTCGGACTCTCCTCCTCGGGAAGGTTGTCGTTTCCCGGTTGACGGCGATCGATATCGAGTTCCAACTCTTGAAGTTTGCGTTGCCAGTCAGATTGTGGGTTCATAAGCCTTCGTAAAACGCGAAAGAAACCGAAACGCTGGTTCCTTAGCTGATTGTAGCGAATGGCAGCGCCCCCCTCCAAGGTGAGAACGCCGAACCCCACAACGCCTGTTGAGAGGGTATGACCGCCACCAAACTGGCATAAGTCCGGGGAGATTTACAAGAAGACGGGAGACAATCAAACTAGAACGAAGGTCGAACTGTCCCGAATTCGGAAAAAACGAGACGATCGAGGCAGTTCTCACCGTTGTATTTTTAGAGGAGGTCGATCGAACTATGAAACGTCATCCCCTTTCGATCGCGATCGCAATGGCTCTCGGTGTCGTTCTGGGGGTTCCCGGCGTGGCGCTGGGCGAGACGATCGAACTCCGTTCGGGTTTCGAGACGGAAACCCTTTCAGGAACCTCGGGAGGATCGCAACCCAGCGACGACTGCGGCTCGATCGCCGCCACCCCCAACCACGAGTTACAATTGGCGGAAGATTTCTCCTACTTGCGAATTTCCATTTCCGGCGGCGGAAATCCCACCTTACTCGTCGTCGGACCCGAAAGCAGCGATCGATTCTGCGCCCGCAACACGCCGCAACAGTCCGGCTACCTGCAACAGGGAACCTATTACATCTACGTCGGCGATCGCAACGGCGAAGCCCATCCCTACACCCTTTCCATTTCAGAAATCCCCTAACTTTGCCGTATCATAAGGTTTGGTATTCAAGCAGAATCTAAACCCGATACGAAAACTATGGATATTCTGAGTGCTGGTTGGGCGGGCTTGCTCGTGGTCTTCACCTTTTCGATCTCGTTGGTGGTCTGGGGACGCCGAGGCTTCTAAATCGTCCGCCCTGTGGAGACCTCACCAGAAAGCGAGACCTCGTAACAACGAGGTCTCGCTTTCTCATTTGAGAGTCAGTTATC
>NZ_JBNGCO010000038.1:0-37537 GCF_049974805.1 Baaleninema sp. | reverse complement strand
GCACACCTAATGCCGCCCTGGAAGGGCGGGGCTTGAAACCCATTATTTTTGGTCACAGGACGGACTTCGATTAAAATTTCAAATTTTTTTGATAAAAAATTTTTGATAAACCACTGCAATCCAAGGGGACGCTCCCCGTAGGGACGTTACAGACAACGCCGCCACGGGGAGTTTGGCGATCGCGTGACAACGCTCGAGGGAGAGTCGCTCGAGGGAAAGTCGATCGAGGAGAGGCGAAACCATTGCCTTTCTCTCTCCTCGGTCTCGAAATCTCGATCGTTTAGACCGACAGGCGATCGCGGCTGACCGACGCCAGAGATTCGCTCAAGGCGCGAACGGCGGCGATGGCTTCGAGATCGCTTTCGAGGCGGTTCACTGCCGAACCGACACCGATTCCCGCCGCACCGGCCGCCACGGCCATCGGTGCCGTCACGCTAGACAGTCCGGAGGCGCAGAGGACGGGAACGGACAGGGCGCGAGAAATTTCAGCGGCTGCGGCCAGGGTCGGCGCCGCTTTTTCGATCAGTCCGAGGGTTCCGGCGTGGGCGGGTTGGCTGCTGGTGCCGCCTTCGGTTTGGATGATATCCGCCCCGGCTTCCACTAAGGCTTCGGCCAAACGTACCTGTTCGTCGAGTGCCAAAATGTGCGGAACCGTCACCGACAGGGTAATCTCAGGGAACAAGGTCCGAGTTTCTTGGGTCAGTTGCAGGACTTCGGGGGCTTCAAAGCGGCGTCCTTGGGCGTAAAAGGCATCGTAGTTTCCGATTTCGAGGAGGTCGGCACCGGCTTCCACGGCGGGAACGAATTTGTCCGGTTCCACGGCCGAAACGCAAACCGGAAGGTCGGTGATGGATTTGGCCAAGCGCACCAACTCGGCGTCGGCAGCGATATCGACGAAGGTCGCACCGCCGAGATGGGCGGCTTTCACCGTGCGGGCGACTCGATCGGCGTCGAAGTTGGTCAGTCCGCTGATGATTTTGAGGGCTTGTCCGCGATCGAAGGCTCGCTGTAGCGTTGCAAGCAAGGTCATAGGGTTTTCGTTCACAACTTACGAATTAACTTGACCTATTTTGACATCGAACGGGATGCGATCGGGCCGCAGCGGCAGAAACCGCCGAGCCAGTCCCCCTCCACTCCAGCGGCGAACTATTCCAACACACCACGCATATAATTGCGCCATAACTGGGCTGCATTGCCGCTGCTGGCGTAAGTTCGGCTGTTGTCGTCGTTGCCCAACCAAACCCCGGTAACGATCGACCGTTCGGGGACGTAGCCGATAAACCACAAATCGACGCCGTAATTGGTGGTTCCGGTTTTTCCCGCCTCTCCCAATCCTAAATAGGCGTTCGCCCCCGTACCGTTTTCGATAGCGCCGTGCAACATATCCGTCATCAACCGCGCCACCTCCGACGCAATTGCCTGACGTCCGGTCGGTTCGTCTTCAGCGTAATCGTAAATGATGCGACAGGTGCGAAAGTCCTCTCGATCGCGGCAATCGCTACTATCGAGAATGCGGCGGATGGCGTGGGCTTTGTTCCACTGTCCCTGGTTGGCCAAAATCCCGTAAGCCCCAGTCATCTCCAGCAAGTTCACCTCACTTTGTCCCAACACCAACCCCGGCACCGGATTGAGTTCCGACTCGATACCCATCAACTTCGCCCGGTTGGCCACAGCATCGAGTCCCACTTCCCGCGCCACGCGCAAGGCGACAGCGTTTTCCGACTGGGCGACAGCACGATACATATCGATATTGCCGCTACTGCGCTCGCAACCGCTGTATCCCTGACCCTGCCAAGTTAAGGGAGCGCAAGAAAACTGCGTGTAGGGCGAAATGCCCCGTTCGAGAGCTTCGATAAAGGCGAAGATTTTAAAGGTGGAACCGGGCTGTCTTTGAGCTTGGGTGGCGCGGTTGAATTGGCTGTCTTGATAGCTAACGCCCCCGGTCATGGCGATAATTTCGCCGTTACGGAAGTCTAGGGATACCAAAGCCCCCGTGGAAAAACCCAGTTGAGCGCCTTCGGTGCGGACGTACTGCTGCAAACTGTTTTCAGCTTGGGCTTGCATTTGGGGATCGAGTCCTGTTTCCACGATGAAGTTACCCTCGCGGGCGAGTTCTTCACCGAGCAACCGTTCGAGTTCCACGAAAACGTAATCGTAGAAATAAGGCGCGACAGTACTTTCGAGGATTTCCCGTGCTTTGGGGTTAATTTCGATGCGCGATCGCCGAGCGCGATCGGCTTCTTCTTGGGAGATCGTACCCAAAGCCCGCATGCGAGCGATGACGCGATCGCGGTACTGAACGGCTAAATCGTAGTTTTGGATGGGGTTGAAGCGGTTCGGGGCGGGCAGGATTCCCGCTAGGGTGGCCGCTTCGGAAAGGGTGAGGGCGTCGGCGGATTTGCCGAAGTAGAACTGAGCGGCGTCTTCAAACCCGTACAAGTCGATGCCGAGAAAGACTTGGTTGAGATAGGTCAACAGCAGTTTGTCTTTGCTGTAGAAGGTTTCGAGTTTGAGGGCGACTACCGCTTCTCGCAGTTTGCGACCGGCGGAATCGGCGGTTCCCACGTAGTCGCGATAGAGACTCCGGGCGAGTTGTTGGGTGAGGGTGCTGGCCCCTTCGCGGATTTCGCCCCCCCGCAGGTTGGTGACGGCCGCCCGGGCGACGCCGATGGGATCGATGCCTAAATGCCAGTAGAAGCGGCTGTCTTCGGAGGCGATGACGGCGTTGGGGAGGTAGGGGCCGAAATCGGAGAGTTGGGGATTTTCGGCGTGGCTGGTGCTGTAGGGTTCTCGTAAGGGTTGTTCGCCGTCGCGGGAGTAGACGACCACGGGGCCGGTGACGGAGCGGGGCAGAGGACGCACGGCAAATTTTTGCCATTCGGATAGAACCCACAGAGCGCCGACGGCACAGAGTCCGGTGAAGCTGTAGGCACTCCAGCGAAAGGCGCGGGCGTACCAAGGCGGCGGGTTGTGGAATTGGATTTTTACGGCGTCGGCCAGGTCGGGGGGGCCGAGGCTGAGGATATCGCCGTGTTGGAGGGGGAGTTTGCGAATGCGTCGCTTGCGGATGTAGACGCCGTTGGTGGAGTTTTCGTCCCGCAGGATGAAGCGATCGCGACGTTTTTGGCGCTCGCGAGTCAGGGAGAGGTGAGTTTTGCTGACGAGGGTGGTGGGAACGACGATATCGCACTGGGAAGAGCGCCCAAGGAGGTATCGATCGCCGAGTAACGGATACACTTGGGCTTTCGGGGCTTGGGATTGTTGAACCCACAGTTCGGGAACCCGAGCGTTGGGTTTGAGGGCCAGTTGCCCGAAGTTCACCTTCGCCTGAATTTTTCGCGCGACCTGCGTCACCGTTGAGAGGACGGTTCTCGGGGCTTGGGTCGGTGGCGGTTCGGTCTTGGGATGACGCGCTTGGGGATCGCGAGGGGGTTTGGGAGAAGTCACGATCGAGTTAGACGTGAATATGGACGGATCGGCACTATAAGCTACCCGGCGATCGATCGCCGTTCCTGAATTGTAGCCTTCGCGTCCGCGCGACCCGAGCTTATAGCCCCTCGTCTCGCCCTGACCGAGGGAGCGATCGAACTATCGCTATTCGGTGGACTCCCGCTCGAGCAATTTCTGCTCGAGGATGGCGAGTCGATCTTCGACCTGAGTCAGTCGATCGTGGGACGAGGGCAAGCCCAGATAAGCTCGCAGCGACTGGATGACTATATCGGATTTGGATTCTCCCGTTTCCTGCATTCGCGCGAGAATCGCTTCGTGGATATCTGGCGGAATTCTCACGCCCAAAAATGGATTTGGCATCGGATTATCTAGCTCACCGCCACGAAGGAGATGTTAACGATTTTTTGTGTATGTTTCCCGAAGTATTTATCGGGGAGAGGGCGATCGAACGGCAGCTCTGTCGATCGAAATCGCCAGAGACTGAACGCGATCGCCCCGTAGCGAACGCTTTCGGCGATCGGGGTGCGATGTCCGAAAGTTCGCTTTTAAAGGTTTTTTGTTTTTTTTTAAAGTGCGGGACAGGAGTGAAGTTGTTCTACCGTTATTTGGGGCGAGTTTTCCCCAAGAGGCGTTCGGCACTTTCGACACCGAACCAGCGGTTGAAAGCCTTTTTTCTGTCCCTGGCCTTTTGTTGCTTTGCCGTACAGAACCGTTTCTCGTGGTTTGAGAACGATATCGTCGGATTTTCAACCTTAAGGCTGTCGCCATTCTAGCACCCAAAAGATTGATTCCACGCTGAGTTTTTAACGATATTCTTGGGTATGCGATCTGCAAACATATATACTAATTAATGTTTTTTGTAAAGTTAAGATCCGTTATATTTTCTAATTTTTAACTCATAGTGAGAGTTTTTGCTCTCATTCTGTAAATCCCCAAAAACGGGGGTTAAAAAAATCAAAACCCTTATATAGCAATAATTTTAGACCATAAAATCCCGCTTCCACTTGACCGAATATCTTAACATAATATAACATTTTGAAAAAAATGTTATCAAAATTCAGCCCAAATGTTGACTCATCTGTGCGGGAATTCTAACTTTCGCCCCTTCGAGGGCAGCGATCGCACGCAGTGTTTCGAGAACGGAAGGGGTAAAGTTTTGAAACGAACCAAAGACAAAATTTTGGTAGTCGATGACGATGCAGCGATTCGCCAAATGCTCGAAGTACGCCTTTCCATGGCCGGCTACGACGTGGTGACGGCTGCCGACGGCGGTGCAGCGATCGCGCGATTCGAGGAGGAACAGCCCGACCTCATCGTCTTAGACGTGATGCTCCCACAACTAGACGGTTGCCAAGTCTGCCAGAAATTACGAGATCGATCGCAAGTCCCTGTCATCATGCTTTCGGCACTTGCGGAAATCAAAGACCGCATCGCCGGTCTCGAAGCTGGTGCTGACGATTACCTCGTCAAACCCTTCAGTCCCAGAGAACTCGAAGCCCGTATCGCAACGATACTGCGTCGCGTGCGAGACGCGCCCCCCAACCGCGCCACGCCCCCCGGAACCCTCGAAATCGGTTCCCTGCTTATCGATACCAACCGCCAACAGGTCTATAAAAACAGCCAGCGCGTTTGGCTGACTTACACGGAATTCAAACTCCTCGAACTGCTGTTCGAGCGGGCGGGAGAACCGGTTTCTCGCGCTGAGATTCTCGAGCAGTTGTGGGGCTATCCGCCGAATCGACAAGCGGATTTACGGGTCATCGACGTTTATGTGGCGCGACTGCGGGCCAAAATCGAAGACGATCCCAAAAATCCCGAACTCATTTTGACGGTTCGCGGCTTTGGCTACGTCGCGCAGCGGTTGACCTATCGCGAACCCATTTCGTTTTAAGTCTCATAAGAGGTGGTGATGGGGAGGATGTCAAAAGCGAACAGCGAACAGTCACGCACCGCTCATCCCCTCATCTCATCATCCGATCGTCCCATCACCGACGTTCTCGATCGCTCGGAGGCCGCAACGCCACGAGAATCAAGCAAATCATGCCGATGTTGATGGAAACGTCGGCGAGGTTGAATACGGGAAAGTCAATCCAGCGAAAATCCAGAAAATCGATCACTTCACCCCGGACGAATCGATCGATCCCGTTTCCTACGGCACCGCCGAGAATACAGCCGTAACCGATTTGCTCCCAGAGATTAATACGAGGTCCCCAGAGGGCGAGAGCCATCAAGGCCAGACTCACCAGCAACGACAGCCACTTCAACCATTCGCTTCCCGAAAACAAGCTGAACGCCGCCCCTGTATTGGTGACGTAAGTAAAGTGGAACACCCCAGAAACAATAGGAATCGATTGAAAGAGATCGAAGGTTTGCACGACCCAAATTTTCGTGAGTCGATCGGCGATCGTGCTGACAATCGCCACGATCCAAAATAAAGCGTTTTTATATCGTCGCTTGGACATTTAACGTTTTACCCGTCCGGGCAAGGGGTGAAGAATTTCGGGAAAACCGCTCCTCACTCTATCAAAAATTGGCGACGGGAGAAATAGCAAAACCCAATGCGGTTAAATAGGAATTGAGCCGAAGTTATCGAGCCGAACTTCCAATATCTAGAGATTATGAGAACTCACCTGACTGCCGCTTTCGTCGCCGCTGTGTCTCTCCTAGGGGTTTTCACAGTCAAAACGAAGACTTTGTCCGAAATTCCCGCCTCGAACGACGGACGACTGACGCGCAACGTCAACCGGACTGAGATGCTGGAAACTCACAATTATTGGCGCCAACAAGTGGGGGTTCCGCCCCTAACCTGGTCTTCCGAACTGGCGAGTTACGCTCAAGAGTGGGCAGATCGCCTTGCCGATCGCGGTTTTGAAATGCAGCATCGATCTCAGAGTCCTTACGGTGAAAATATCGCCTGGGCGAGTGGAAGAGATCTCAGCGCCACAGAAGTTGTCAATATGTGGGCTGAGGAACGTTCGGATTACAATTACGAGACCAATTCCTGTCGCGATGTTTGCGGTCACTACACACAAGTCGTATGGCGCGACACCCAAGAAGTCGGATGCGGAATGGCGACGAACGGCCGTGAAGAAATTTGGGTCTGCAATTACGATCCTCCAGGAAATTATATTGGAGAACGTCCTTATTGATAAGCGCCGAAAACTGCCTCGAGGCGAGGGCGGCTTTAGTCGGCGGTGTCTTCCTCATCGAGAGGCTTGAGTAATTCTACCGCATCGCGACCGTCCCAATTTTCCAGGTAAACTTTGACCTGTTCTTCTTTCGCCGTCGGTAAAACTTTACCCGTGAAATCCGGATGAATGGGAAGCTGTCGGTGTCCGCGATCGACTAAAACCGCCAGCGCGATCGCCTCGGGGCGACCGTATTCTTGTACGGCATTAAGGGCGGCGCGAATCGTGCGTCCGGTGTAAATGACGTCATCGACTAAGATCGCGATTTTATCGGTTAAATCGAAGGGAATATCGGTTTTTTCAGGAGTGCGCACCCCAATGCGATCGAGGTCGTCTCGGTAAAAGGTAATATCGAGAGCGCCGACGGGAACCGAGACGTTTTCCAGGGCTTCGATTTGGCTGGCTAACATTTTCGCCAGGGGAACCCCTCGAGTGTGAATGCCCAACAGAACCAATCGATCGGGCTGTCCTGACTTTTCCACCACTTGAGAGGCTATGCGGGTTAGGGTTCGACGGATTTCTTCAGCAGAAAGAATTTCAACGATTTTCATAACACGACTGGCCAGGAATCGAATTCGACTAAATGACAAAACTGGTCTGTTCTCCCTGCGCCGCCTGCCAACTGCGAGCGTCGTGGTAGAGATCTTCTAAAGAGATACTGTAAAGGGCTTCTTTGAGCTTTCGGTGGAGTTGGTTCCAGAGAACGAACGCCACCCAATCTTCGGCCCTTTGAGCGTCGGGAGTGTGACGGGGTAAGGGTTCTAGGGTTTCGCCAACGGCTTCGAGAATCTGTCCGAGGGAAATGCGATCGGGACTTCGAGCCAATTGATATCCCCCCTGAGCGCCGCGCACGGATTTGACTAATCCTGCTTGACGTAAGGCGATCAATAACTTTTCTAAATAAGGAGCGGGTAAGCCTTGCCGTTCGGCGATCGCTTTAACGGAAGTCGGTCGCTCGCGGGCGTTCGCACACAAATCTAAGAGAGCTTTGACGCTATAGTGGCCTCGGGTGGTTAACTTCATCGACCTGTCCTAATTTTTTGGGGTTCCCCACTCTACACGACCCGTTTGTTCGCCGATCGGGGAAGAATTTCAAGCGCGTTTGCACCTCGGCATCGCCCTCGAGGGTCGCCGGAGTCTCGAGACTCCTGAGAACGGCGATCGACGTTCGATCGCCCCCTCGCAAACATGGAGTTTCAATCGTCGAGGCATGTCGGGGGATTTGCCGTTGGCGGTTCAATAGAAGTTTGGGAAATTAGTTGATACGAAATTGAGAATTTTATTTCAATGAAACTTCAGTTAAGATACAATAGTATCGACAGGTTGTCTATCGTTTTAGAGAGAAGTTAATGAGTAACCCGAGTAAAGAACCGTTGACGGGTCAAGCTTTGCTAGAAAAAGTCAAAGAGCTAGGAAACCTCCCGAAAGAGGAAAAGGCTCGACAATGTGGCTACTACACCGTCACAAAAAACAACGTCGAACGAGTCAACATGATGAAGTTCCTCAACGCTCTGATCGACGCGGAGGGAATTCAGCTCGACAGCAAACAACCCTCGAACGGACGAGGGGGACGGAGTGCCAGCTATCGCATTAGCGTGCAGTCGAACGGAAACTTACTGATCGGCGCTGCCTACACCAAACAAATGGGTCTTCAACCCGGCGACGAATTCGAGATCTCTTTAGGTCGCAAACACATCCATTTGAAACAAGTCGGCGCAGAAGACGAAGAGTAAAGTCGGCGCGTCGGCCGCTCGATCGCCCGTCAAGTTTCGGCTATCCCACCCCTCGTCTGTCACCCGTTCGGTCTAGGTCGGATCGCGTTCGCTAGCAACACAACAGACGTTCGCCTGACTCGAACGCGCGTGAGAGTCAAAGAGGGCGAACGTCGTTTCAAAACGCCCAGAGAAGAGGGGAAGTCAGCTTAGGCTGAGAAGACAGTTGCGAACCTCAACTGCTAAGCTAAATGATGGTATTAAATTATCCAATACGGCCACAGGCGTTTTCGTCGCCAGGGCGGCAGTTGTCGTTCGAGAGTGCGATCGCACAGAAGGACAGGCTGACTTGCCCCGCAGACTTGCCACAAAGGTCGCGATCGAGGTTAGGCTAGTGAAAGAAACGAGGTCGTCCTTCAACAGCAGTCCTTCGGCTGCCGGCTCGAACCCTTCCCCGTCAGGATAAAAAAGCCGAGCTGTTCGCTGGCGAGAACAGCCGACGCATCGACCCGGCGAGCTGACGGAGCGAGAGCGCCCTATTCCGTCAGCGCGTTCGCAAAAACCCCAAACCCGAAATCCGACCTAACTTCCGAACCGCTATCGCCAATCGAAGCGAAAAACACCCATGTCTAGCATGCAAGACCAATTCACGGTTCATTTCTGGGGCGTTAGAGGTAGCATTGCCTGTCCTGGCTCCGAAACAGTTCGATACGGTGGAAACACACCTTGCGTGGAAATGCGCGTGGGGGGAAAGCGCCTCATCTTCGATGGGGGAACGGGACTGCGGGTGTTAGGCCAGCACTTGCTTTCAAAAATGCCCGTCGAAGCCTATATGTTCTTCACCCATTCCCATTGGGATCACATTCAAGGATTTCCCTTCTTCGTTCCCGCCTTCGTCAAAGGAAATAAATTTCGCATTTACGGAGCAGTCGCACCCAACGGCGCCACGATCGAACAGCGACTCAACGACCAAATGCTCCACCCGAACTTTCCGGTTCCCTTGCAGATTATGGGAGCGCAGCTCGAATTCAACGACCTCGAAATCGGTGAGACTATCGCCCTCGAGACCATTCGCGTCGAAACCGCCTTACTGAACCATCCCGGCGAAGCCGTCGGCTATCGTGTCAATTGGAACGGCCACGCCGTGGCCTACATTACCGACACCGAACACTATCGAGACCGACTCGACCCGAACGTCTTGCATCTAGCTCGCAACGCCGACGCCATCATCTACGACGCCACGTATACCGACGAAGAATATAATTCTCCCACGAGCAGTAAGAAAGGATGGGGACATTCGACGTGGCAAGAAGCGGTCAAAGTGGCCGAAGCCGCCAACGTCAAACAACTCGTCATTTTTCATCACGATCCCTTGCACAACGACGACTTTCTCGACGACGTAGGCGAAAAAGTCAAAGCCGCCTTTCCCAACAGCGTGATGGCTCGGGAGGGGATGACCCTGCAAATCGCCTCGCCTCTGGCGGTGTTGATGCCCGATTCCTCAGAAGATGCTAAAGTTTCCGTCTAGGAGCCGCGACTCCGTCGTCAGTTCCAGATTGCAAGCCTTATATATCCCGTCAAGCCTGTGTGGGTGACTTCTTCTTTAACCACAGTTCTCAAACCGGCAAAAGTCGCACTGGGGAATTTCGACGGCGTTCACCTCGGACACCAACAGGTGATTCGGGAAGTCTTGCACGACGCTACATCCGAGGCAGATTTCCTCACCTCGTCCTCGAAGGCTGCCGACCAGACCTCAAAGGCAGGCCGAGCCTATACCACCGTCGTGACCTTCAACCCGCATCCCCAAGAGTTTTTCAGCGGACGCAAGCGGTTGCTGCTGACGCCAGTGCGAGAAAAAGTGGAATATCTGAAAATCCTGGGGGTCGAACAAGTCGTCTTGTTGCCGTTCGATCGCGAGTTGGTGAGTTTGACCCCCCAAGCCTTCGTCGAAACAATTTTAGTGCGTCACCTCGAAGCTAAGCACGTCAGCGTCGGCGAAAACTTCCGCTTCGGATGCAACCGTTCCGGAAGCGTCGTAGACTTGCAGGAATTAGCTGCCGGATACGGAATCAGCAGCAGTATCGTGCGCCTGCGCCGTTTAGAAGACGATCGCATCAGCAGCAGTATCATCCGTCACGCCTTGGAACTGGGGAATCTCGCCCAAGCCAACCGACTCTTAGGGCGTCCCTACCGCCTCATCGGAACAGTGGTGAAAGGGCAACAACTCGGGCGTCAGTTGGGCTTCCCGACGGCGAATCTCAAACTGCCGGACGATAAATTTTTACCCCGTTGGGGCGTGTACAGCACTTGGGTCGAACTCGGAGACGGCGAGGCGATGGTTCCCGGCGTGATGAACCTAGGCTGTCGTCCCACCGTCGCCGGCGATCGCCCCACGGTAGAAGTTCACCTTCTCGATTGGCAGGGCGACTTATACGATCGCCCCTTAACCTTGCATTTAATCGGTTTTTTGCGTCCCGAACATCAATTCGATTCGATCGCGACCCTCAAAGGACAAATTCAACAAGACTGTCAAGCGGCCAGAGAACAACTGGCCCGAAAACCGCTGTTAAAGTCCACAGCCAGCGGCGAGCCGCCCACGGTCAAACGGGGAGAATGAAACGTGAGAATGCCAACATCTCCCAAATCTGACCCGAGATGGATGCTGTGGCTGGATAACTTAGCGATCGCCGCCTGGGGAGTTTTAATCCTAAAATATTGGCTCAACGGGAAACTGAGAATTCTCATTCACCCAGCCTATAGTTGGCTGTGCGTAGCCGCCGCGATCGTGTTTCTCTTCGTGTCCGGCTGGAAAAGCCTGCAACTGTGGAAACACCGTCGCCTCCCCGACGTTCCCCAACAACACATCAGCCTGTTTCCCCCCGGTTGGAGTTCCGTCTTACTGTTGCTGGCGGCCTTAGCCGGATTGGTGGTGACGCCCCGTCCCTTTACCAGCCAAGTCGCCCTCGAACGCGGCGTCACCGACGCCCTAGCCATTACCCGAATCGAACCCCAGAGTTTCCGAGCCAACCTCAACCCCGAAGAGCGATCGATTATCGACTGGACGCGCACCTTGAGCGTGTATCCCGAACCGGACGCTTATCAAGGAGATCCCGTCGATGTCGTGGGTTTCGTCATTCACGCTCCCGACCTTCCCCAAAATTACTTCATCGTGGCGCGATTTACCATCACCTGCTGCGCCGCCGACGCCTATCCCGTCGGTTTACCCGTCCGTCTGAGGGACGAAAGCCGCCAAACCTACCCTCCCGATACGTGGGTGCGCGTGCGCGGTGAAATCCTCTCAGAAGTCTTACAAGACCGACGACAGGTCGCGATCGCCGCCGAGGCGATCGAACCCGTTCCCGAACCTGAAAATCCCTACAGCTATTGAGACTTGATAATTGACAATATCTCCCCCTCTCCCCGTCTCCCCCCTTTCCCCGTCTCCCCCTCTCCCCGGCTCTCCGTTCAAGTCCCAAACAGCGGCGCGGTTTCAGGTAGAATAACTTGGATCGACTAAAATCCATAAACCCTGTTCACAGCCCGTTGCAATGGCAGAAACCTTATTTTTCAACGCCTTAAGAGAAGCCATCGACGAAGAAATGGCGCGAGACGAGACCGTCTTCGTCCTCGGAGAGGATGTCGGTCACTACGGCGGCTCTTATAAAGTCACCAAAGACCTTTATCAAAAATACGGCGAACTTCGCCTGCTGGACACGCCCATCGCCGAGAACAGTTTCACCGGAATGGCTGTAGGTGCGGCGATTACGGGGTTGCGCCCCATTATCGAAGGTATGAACATGGGGTTTCTGCTCCTAGCCTTCAACCAAATCGCCAATAACGCCGGGATGTTGCGCTACACCTCCGGCGGAAACTTCAAAATTCCCATGGTCATTCGCGGTCCTGGCGGTGTCGGACGCCAACTCGGTGCCGAACACTCCCAACGGCTCGAAGCGTACTTCCAAGCCGTACCGGGGTTGAAAATCGTCGCCTGTTCGACGCCGTACAACGCCAAAGGCTTGCTCAAAGCCGCCATTCGCGACAACAACCCGGTATTGTTTTTCGAGCATGTCTTGCTCTACAACCTCAAAGAAAACTTACCCGAGGACGAGTACGTCGTTCCCCTCGATCGAGCCGAAGTGGTTCGAGAAGGGAAAGACGTTACGATTTTGACCTACTCGCGGATGCGCCACCACTGCACGCAAGCGGCGAAAACTTTAGAAAAAGAAGGGTTCGATCCCGAAATTATCGATTTGATTTCCCTCAAACCCTACGATCTCGAGACCATCGGAAATTCGATCCGCAAAACCCACCGGGTTATCGTCGTCGAAGAATGTATGAAAACTGGCGGTGTCGGTGCCGAACTGATCGCCACCATCAACGACCATTTCTTCGACGAACTGGACGCTCCCGTGGTTCGTTTGTCTTCCCAAGATATTCCGACGCCCTATAACGGAACCCTCGAACGGCTGACGATCGTGCAACCGCATCAAATCGTCGAAGCGGTTCGGGACATGGTGGCGTTGAAAGTGTAGCGGTATCGTTTCTGAAACTGTCGAAGTAGGTTCTCCTCCCAGTCGTCATGCGAAAACAGCAGTCTCTACTCGTTCTCATCGCCGTCTTACTTCTGGCTGCGATCGTAATCTTGGTTCAAGTTCCGATTCGCCTGGGGTTAGACCTCAAAGGCGGGTCGCAGCTTACGATTCAAGTCCAACCGACCGAAGAAGTCCCCACGATTACGTCCCGCGAGATGGAGGCGGTGTTGGTGGTTGTTCGCAATCGCGTTGACGGACTGGGGGTGAGCGAACCTCAAGTGCAAACGGTCGGACAAGACCGGATTTCGGTGCAGCTTCCAGGGGTGAACGATCCCGAACAAGCCGAACGAGTGCTGGGAGGAACAGCGCAACTGGAATTTCGCGAGGAAACGAAAAATCCCGAAATTCAAGTGCAGTTACGAGTCCGTCAGGAAGAGTTACTGGAACTGGTACAGAAGCAAGAACAGCTCGAAGCGGGGGGAAGTCCAGAACAGCAGCAGGAGATTCGAGAGGCGATCGCTGCCAAAGAGCAGGCGATTCAGGAACTCAACGATCGCCTGTACGAAAAGGTGGGGTTGACGGGTAAAAACCTCGAGGACGCCAACGTGGCTTCAACCCCCATCGATGGTATTTGGAGCGTCACCATCGATTTCGATCGCGAAGGAGGCGACAAATTTGCCGAACTGACGAAACGGATTGCTGGCACCGGCCGGCGATTGGGAATTTTCCTCGACGGCGAATTGATTAGCGCCCCCGGCGTCGGCGCCGAATACGCCGAAACGGGAATTACCGGAGGAGGGGCCCGCATCGACGGACAGTTTACCCTCGAGCGAGCCAACACCTTGGCCACTCAGCTTCGAGCTGGGGCGTTACCCGTTCCCATCGAAATCGTAGAAAACCGCACCGTCGGCGCGACTCTGGGTCAAGATAGCATTCGCAGTAGTATCTACGCCGGTCTGGGCGGGTTACTCTTAGTGTTGGCGTTTATGGTGGTCTACTACCGCCTACCGGGTATCATCGCCGATCTGTCTCTCGCGATTTACGCCCTGTTGACTCTAGGCTGTTATGCGTTGCTGGGGGTGACGCTGACGTTACCGGGAATTGCCGGGTTTATTCTCAGTATCGGCATGGCGGTCGATGCCAACGTCTTGATTTTCGAGCGGACGCGGGAGGAACTGCGATCGGGTAAAACCTTGTATCGCTCGGTCGAATCGGGATTTTACCGAGCGTTTTCCAGTATTTTGGATAGTAACGTGACGACGCTGATCGCCTGTTTGGCGCTGTTCTGGTTCGGTGCGGGGTTGGTGAAAGGCTTTGCGGTGACCCTGGCCATCGGCGTTGGCGTGAGTATGTTTACGGCAATTACCTGTAGCCGCACGTTAATGTTTTACGTGCTGACGCTTCCCGACCTCAAAAAACCGGAACTGTTCTGTCCGAATTTGGCGAACAACTAACGTCCGGCAAACCCCGGTTGGTTTTGAAGTGAGGGGAGTTCGGGACAACATGGCCAGTCCGAAGCCGCCAACCGACCCGACTTCCGGTTTGAGTACCGACAATCCCTCGAACTCCGAACCGTTCCCCGTTCCCTGTTCCCTGTTCCCCGTCTGAGTAAAGATGAAACTGAGCGTTACTCAACAACGAAATGTTTGGTGGTCGCTGTCGATCGCCCTGGCCGCCATCGGAGCGATCTCGATGGCCTTGTCGTTCGGGCAGTTTGGGGCGCCAATTCCCCTAGGCTTGGACTTTGCTGGGGGGACGCGCTTGCAGTTAGAGCGGGACTGTTCGGTTCCCAACAACTGCGACGCGCCGATGGACGTTTCGGTGGCGCGAGACGTGATGATGTCCCAAGGATTGGGGAATAACGTTCAGGTCATCGGCGAAGACCAACAGGGGTTGTTGGTGCGGACGGGAGATCTCGGAGTCGAAAAGCGATCGCGCTTGCAAGATGCTTTAGAAGCCGAACTCGGCAAATTCGACCCGGAACAGCTACAAATCGATACGGTGGGGCCGACCATCGGACGGCGCTTGTTGCGGGCGGGGTTGGCGTCGCTGCTGGCGGCCAGCGTCGGGATCGTCTTGTATTTGAGTCTTCGCTTCCAACTCGATTACGCGGTGTTTGCCATCGTGGCCCTGTTTCACGATGTTTGGATTACCGCCGGAATCTTTTCGCTGTTGGGGCTGGTCTCGAATTTCGAGGCGGACAGTTTGTTCGTCGTGGCGCTCTTGACAATTATCGGTTTTTCTGTTAACGATACCGTGGTAATCTACGATCGCGTCCGCGAAATTCTCAAACTGCATCCTGAGTGGAAAATTAACGAGGTCGTGGACGAAGCGGTCAACCAAACCTTGACGCGATCGATCAACACGACGGCGACGACGTTGTTACCCTTGGTGGCGATTTTCGCGTTCGGGGGCGAAACGCTGAAATATTTTGCTCTGGCGCTCATCGTCGGCTTTACCTTGGGGGCGTACTCGAGTATTTTTATCGCCAGTGCGGGGCTGGCTCTGTGGCGATCGTCTCGTCCCCAAGTCGTCGAAACCGTTCCCGCGTCCGATCCAACGACTTCGGAAACAGCGGCTTCGGAAGAAAAGCCGTAATCGGCGGTCCGAGCGATCGTCGCCAACGGTTTCGCCGAACCCTTCGGTTCGCCTCTCCTTCGTCTCGACGGCGACGCTATGCACGACGAATCGACTCCCCCGGACTTCAAAGAGCAACTCCAACGGCTGCACCGTTTGACCGCGATCGCCCGTTGGATCGTTGTCGTTTTACTGTGGTCGACCGTTGGGGTGTGGAGCCTGTGGCGGTTGCGTCACGAGATTTCCCTTTGGATGGAGTATTTTACCTGGGTAGCAGTTTGGTATGGCTTCCGTCATCGCATCTGGGCGGCCGTAGGATTAGGACTTTGTACCGGAAACACCCTGGCCGTTCTCGTCTGGCAAAGCCGCAACCTGCTTTGGGGATTGCCCGCAAGCGAACGCCGACGTTTAGAGCGACAACTGTACCGAATTTACAGTACCGGCCCGTCCCATCCGCTATGGAACTGGGTGATGGGTTCTGCCTCGAAGTTGCCCTAGAAACCTGCCTTCAAGACAGAGTCGCTTCACCACCCCCCAAGCCTTCGGCTATGGGCGTAGCACTGGGACGGATCTTGGTAGACCGTGCCTCGGCCAGTCGTCTCGAGCGATAAACCTCTACAATAAACAAACAAACGTTGTATTCTAGCTTGCAATCCCCTGTCTCGGCAGTCTCGAGCTGACGTGAGATTCAAGGGTGAATTTTAGCAGGTGAATTGCAATTTCCTTAACAGGGACGATCCCTTGTCGTTCTCGTTTGCGATCGCGCCTTCAACTGCGCGAACTCCTTCCTCGATCGCCGTCCCCGACAGCTCGTCGGTATACCTCTGGCTTCGCCTCGATCGTTTTCCATCTACCGCTGCGGCGGTCGATGGCTCTAGGAAAGCTCGATCGTCCTTTTCGATGCCTTCGATATGCCTGTTGTTATCGAGGGTTGAGGTATGGCGTATTCAGGATAGTTTCAGTCTTTGAAGCTTGTGCCTATGTTCGGTCCGACTTCCTTTCGTCGTATTTTGCTATCGCGCATTTTATTGCTCAGCGTTCCGGTGTTGGCGATCGGACAGTACGTGACCTATCGTAAAGCTCGTTCTAGCTTGCTCGAAACTGCCCGCCAAAATTTAACCGAAAGTGCGATTCGCAAAGGTAACAGTATTTTCGAGAGCGTCAACGCTTTGAAACTCAGCGTCAGTGCGGCCAGCGAAGCCGAAGCCATTAAATCGGGGTCTGAGAGGGACGCGAATTTATTTTTAGAGCGGTTGGTTCGATCTTTACCTTCGACCGTGCGTTGCGTCGAAGTGACAGACCTACAGACCGGACAGCCCCTCGTCAGTACCTGCGATCGCTCCATTTTCGATGGCGCCGCCTTAGAGTTTTGGTCGTCTCCAGGGATTCCATCGCAGTCGAACAACCATAACGTCTACGTCAGCGCCCGCATCCCCAACACCACGGCCGCCGAGGGCGACGCCAGTGACGATCCTGAAGGAAAAACCTATCTTACCTTTAGCGCTCCCGTTTATACCGGGGCTTTCGGTCAAACTGAAGTTCTTCGCTACGCCCTCACTTTGCGATCGGTCTTGTCTCAGCCGAACGAACCGACAAACCGACCGGGGTCTCTGACGGGTTCGACGGTAGTCCTCGATTCTAACGGCGTTATTTTAGAACATCCCATTGCCTCCAAAGTCGGTTCGAACGTAGATACGATGGCGAACAGCCAACGCTGGCGGAGCCTCATCGAAAGCGCCCTCGCCGGAAATCAAGATTTCCAGCATCTGTTCGCGTTCGAGTCGGATAGCGTGGAACTGCTGGCGGGCTACACGGCGATGCCGTCTCCTCTGACGGCAGAATCGGGCGATCGCTGGGTGGTGCTGGCCGTCACGCGCCTTGACGACGCCCTCGCCGGTCTCGAACCCATCCGTCAAGTCATGTTCAATCTCGTTTTGGGCTTGCTGGCGGCTAACCTCATCGCCACCTTGTATCTGGCACGGGATTTAGCTCGTCCCGTCGAACAACTGGGCGAATACGCTCGGAATGTCGAATGCAATACCGCCTCGGAACCGATTCCCGATCGCTTTTTCATTCACGAATTCAATCAACTGGCCACAGCCTTAAACCGCACCATCGAAAGGTTGAAGTCCTGGGCCCAGGAACTAGAAGCCGCTTGGAAAGAAGCCAAAACCGCCAATCAGCTCAAAAGCGAATTTCTCACGACCATTTCTCACGAGTTGCGAACGCCCCTCAACGGCATTATCGGCAGCGTTCGTTTGGTGCGGGACGGCTTTTGCGACAGCCAAGAGGAAGAACGAGAATTTTTACAGCGGGCTGACGACGCTGCCGTTCACCTGCTCGGTATTATCAACGATATTTTAGATATTTCTAAAATCGAGGCGGGAACCCTGACGGTCGCCGTGGAAACCGTGGATTTGCACGCACTGCTCCGAGAAGCCATCAATTTGCACGCCGCTGCTATCCGCGAAAAAGGGTTAGAGTTGGATTTAGGCGGGATTGCGGACGACGAAAGCCCCCTGTGGGTGCGGGCGGATGCGGGAAAACTGACGCAAGTGTGTCTCAATGCTTTGGGCAACGCCGTCAAATTTACTGATACCGGAAAAATCTCGATTTCAACCCGCGTCGAAGCCGAGGCGCGAGATTCCCAAGAGTATTGCGACAAACGAGCCATCGTTGAAATTCACGATACGGGTATCGGTGTCGATCCTTGCGATTTTGAAAAACTCTTTCAACCGTTCGTGACCATCGACGGCTCGAGAACCCGACGATTTGGCGGTACGGGGTTGGGATTGGCGATTTCTCGGAACTTGATGGACATGATGAACGGTTCGATTTCCCTGTACAGTGAAGGAATCGGACGGGGGGCAACGGTGACTCTGACGATACCGTTAGCCCAGCGATCGCCCTCGGTTTCCACGGCAGAGGCGAGCGATCGCGCCAACTGTTAGCGACGCTGCCACAGCAAGCAGAGGGTTAAGGCCAACAGTTGAACCCAGAGGGGCGCCAAACACAACGCGACGACGAAACAGACGAAGGCAACGGTGCCTGAGAGAACCGATTCGATTTCTTCGTCAGCCCCGGCACTGAGAATTGCAGCGATCGAGCCGAGAGCGAAGGGAACGACAGATGCAGATAACATGGGAACGTCTCCTCGGGAGCAATCGATGGAGTCGCAGGACTCGCCAGTACATTCTTTCGATGCTTTTATTCAACGATGGTTTCGGGCGATCGATCGCGTCGGAGGTTCCACAACCTCATCTGTCAAGGCGCACAACAGACGGTTGGGCGATCGGTTGGCAATTCGGTTTTTCCTTCCTCTCCCCGCTCTGTATCCCCACAGGGCGACTTTATAATATAGCCTGTGAGGTTCTGTCTTCTCACCGAGCGTGGTTTCGCATATGAAAGCCCTGCAAACTCTGACACGGCAGCTCGGCCGCCAATGGCATCAGTGGCGCGAAGGTGCGACGCACCGCTTTCGCGATCGCGCTGTTGAGACGCGCCCTGCCTTGGCGTCGCCGAACGGACGGCCGCGGCCGGAACTCGGGGCAAAATCTTCCCGAAAAGGCTCGACATCGAGTCCCGTGTCCATCGCCTTTGCCGTCTTATGTTTGACGGGAACGCTCGGCCAGCGGTTCTACAACCAACCCGATCTCGACGTTGGAAGTCAGGCGCCGAGAACCATCGTCGCGCCGGAATCGGCTAAGGTGCAGGACGAAAAAAGTACGGAGGAAAACCGCCGCAACGCCCGAGTGGGGGCAACGCCGGTTTTCGTAGGCGATCCGGTGGTCAACACCCAGATTTTGAACGACATCGAACGCTATTTGGAACAAGGGAACGCCTTGCGGGATATCGTGGGTGAATTTCCCTATGTTTCGACGGGTATCGTTTCGACGGACGTTCAACGCTACCTCAGAGAATGCTCGGTGTGGGAATGGCAGGCGATTCAATGGGCGATCGACCCGCCCGAAATCTCAGAAACGCCGAGTACTGAGGACAACTCACCGTCAGAGGCGGAAGACCGTTTGGAAAACAGCGACGATCGCCTCTTACAAGCGACGCGCCTCGGCGCTCTCAACGGCGTGTCTCAAGGGCTGTCGAACTGGCTCCAAACTCCCGACAGTCTCACCCGTCAAGCGACACAACAACTTCGCGACTATCGAGATCGGGCTTCGGAGGAAGAGTTCGATCGACTGATCCGCCAGATCGAAACGGTTCGGGAACGCTACACGAACGCCCTGGCGAGTTTATCGGAGGTTTCCCACACGGACTCGCAACTCATTTACACCAGCACTCTGTTCGACTTGTCGGATGCCCAGTGGCAACAAACCCAAAAGAACATCTTGCAGGTGGCCAAGCAGATGCTCGCCCAAGGCATTGCTCAAGGGGTTTTGCCTGAAGCCATCGAACACTCGGTTGAAATGCAGCTTTCGGCCTTGCAACCGAACGCTCGCAGCAACGCTTTCGCCACGGTGCTGCTGACGAGCGCCTTGGAACCCAATTTAACGGTAGATAAGGACAAAACCCGCGAACAGGCCGAGCAGGCAGCAGCCGCCCAGGATATCGTCTACGTGAGGGTCGATCGCGGCGAGATTATCGTCGAAGCTGGCGAAACCATCACGGCCTCTCAATTCGCCATTCTCGACCATTTCAACCTCGTCCAACGAGACCCCGTGAACGGTTTCGGTTGGATTGCCTTCGGAGGCGTCGTCTGGGTGGGAATTTCCCTGTACTTCGCCATCGAGAAACGAGTTCATCCAAAAATCCGCCAGCGCGATCGACTGTTGGTTTTGTTGCTGAGTCTCAGCGCCCCGATTTTGGTGATGTTCGGCATTCCCACCACGAGCCTTCCCGCCATCGGCTTGGCAGTGGGAAGCTTCTACGGCTCCTTAATGGGCGTCACCGTGGTATCGCTCCTCGGCGTTCTCATGCCCTTGGGCTTGGAAATCGAATTCGGTTATCTCATCGCGGGTCTGATCGGCGGGGCGTTAGGCGGCATCGTCGCCGGACGCTTGCGATCGCGCGAAGAACTCGCCCTCTTAGGCGTCGGCGTCGGCGTCTCCCAAGCCATGGCCTATCTCGTCGTCACCGTTATCGAACTCCTCCTCTACGGCACCCTCGGCCCCGTCTGGTCGCTCCCGCTCAAAGGGGCGCTTTTACAAGGGCTGTGGGGCGTCGCCTGGGGCATCGTCGTTTTAGGGGTCAGTCCCTACCTCGAACATCTGTTCGACTTGGTAACGCCCGTGCGCCTGTCGGAACTCTCGAACCCCAACCGTCCCCTTCTCAAACGCTTGGCTGCCGAAGCCCCCGGCACTTTCCAACATACGCTGTTCGTGGCGACCTTGGCGGAATCGGCGGCGAAGGCGTTGGGCTGCAACGTGGAACTGGTGCGGGCGGGAACCCTCTATCACGACATCGGGAAAATGCACGACCCTCTGAGTTTCGTGGAGAACCAAATGGGCGGCCCGAACAAACACGATCGCATCAACGATCCCTGGAAAAGTGCCTCGATTATTAAAAAGCACGTCAGCGAAGGCTTGGTGATGGCGAGAAAAAGTCGCCTTCCCAAAGCGATTCAGGCGTTCATTCCCGAACATCAAGGGACGATGCTCATCGCTTATTTTTACTATCAAGCCAAACACCGCAGCGATCGCGAGGTTTGCGAACCGGATTTCCGCTACGAGGGGCCGATTCCCCAATCTCGAGAAACGGGCATCGTCATGTTAGCGGACTCCTGCGAGGCGGCGTTGCGATCGCTGAAAGACGCTACCCCAGAGGAAGCCTTTTCGATGGTGAACAAAATTCTCCGGGCGCGATGGCAGGACAATCAACTGGTGGATTCGGGATTGACGCGCTCGGATATGAGCAAAATTGCCGAGATTTTCGTTCAGGTTTGGCAACAGTTCAATCACAAAAGAATTGCTTATCCAAAAGCGGTTTTGTCGAATAAATGATGGTGAATCAAAAAAAATCGGAGTGGAACCTATCCCACTCCGATCTCTTTTAAACCTCCAACTTTGTATGTTGGTCTTGTATGTTGATGGTGTACGATTTCGGTGCGTGACGATCGATCGTCTAACCATTTACACCCGATTTTTCAAGTCACGCACCCTCAGTTGCGACGAGCATTTCTTCAGAACGCTCTTTCAAATTAATCGTCACCTTCCCTTCATCGTCCACATCCACCAAGGCGGTATCGCCGTCTTGAATGCGTCCCGAGAGAATCTCTTCGGCGAGGCTGTCTTCAAGCAAGCGCATAATCGCCCGACGTAACGGACGCGCCCCGTAACTGGGGTTGTATCCTTCCTCGACCAAGCGATCTTTGAACTTCTCAGTGACTTCGAGTTTGATACCCTGTTCCGTCAAGCGGCCGAACACTTCTTCGAGTAAGATATCGCCGATTTCCTTGACTTCGTCCTTCGTGAGTTGACGGAAGACGATAATCTCGTCGAGACGGTTGAGGAATTCGGGACGGAAGTACTGTTTGAGTTCTTCGTTGACCAAATTCCGAATGCGGTTGTATTGGGCTTCGGTTTTGTCGTCGGCGAACTCGAAACCGAGGCTTCCGCCACCTTTCTCGATAACTTTAGACCCGATGTTCGAGGTGAGAATCAGCAAGGTGTTTTTGAAGTCCACCGTGCGGCCTTTGGCGTCGGTGAGGCGACCGTCTTCGAGGATTTGCAACAGCATATTGAAGACGTCGGGGTGGGCTTTTTCGATTTCGTCGAACAGTACCACGGTATAGGGACGGCGACGCACGGCTTCGGTGAGTTGTCCGCCTTCGTTGTACCCAACGTATCCCGGTGGCGAACCGATGAGTTTGGAAACGGTGTGGCGTTCCATGTACTCGGACATATCCAGGCGAATCATGGCTTCTTCGGAACCGAAGAAGTAGGACGCCAGGGCTTTGGTGAGTTCGGTTTTACCGACCCCCGTGGGACCGGAGAAGATGAAGCTGGCGATGGGACGGTTGGGGTTCTTCAAGCCGACGCGGGCGCGGCGAATGGCGCGGGAGACGGCGCGAACGGCTTCGTCTTGTCCGATGAGGCGCTGGTGCAGGGTGTCTTCCATGTGCAGCAGCTTCTCGGATTCGGATTCGGTGAGTTTGTTCACCGGAACTCCCGTCCAACTGGCGACGATTTGCGCGATATCCTCTTCGTTGACGATGGGAGAGTCTTCGCTGTTGCTGGTGTCGCCTTTTTTGCTTTGGGCGATGGCTTTAATTTCGGCTTTGATTTCCATTTCGCGATCGCGCAACACCCCGGCTCGATCGAAATCTTGCGATCGAACGGCGTCGTCTTTCTCTTTCAAGACGTTCCGCAGTTCTTTATCGAGTTCTTTGGCCGCCGGAGGTAGTTGCGATTCCAGCAAGCGCACCCGAGAGCCAGCTTCGTCGATGAGGTCGATGGCTTTGTCCGGCAGATATCGATCGCTAATATAGCGATCGGAGAGTTTCGCCGCCGCGTCGAGAGCTTCGTCGGAAATTTTCAGCTTGTGGTGTTGTTCGTAGCGTTCCCGCAGTCCGAAGAGGATCTGAATCGTTTCCTCCACGCTGGGTTCGCCCACCATCACCGGTTGGAACCGACGTTCGAGTGCGGCGTCCCGTTCGATGTGCTTGCGGTACTCGTCCAGGGTCGTGGCCCCGATGCACTGCAACTCGCCCCGAGCCAACGTCGGTTTGAGGATATTCGCCGCGTCGATAGCACCTTCGGCGGCTCCGGCCCCGATGAGGGTGTGAACCTCGTCGATGACCAAAATCACGTTGGACGCCTGACGAATTTCGTCCATGATTTTCTTGAGGCGTTCCTCGAATTCGCCGCGATATTTCGTACCCGCCACCAACAAGCCAATATCGAGGGTCACTACCCGTTTGTCTTCTAAAATGTCGGGAATGTCGCCATTGGCGATGCGCTGCGCCAGACCTTCGGCGATGGCAGTTTTACCCACCCCCGGTTCGCCAATCAACACCGGGTTGTTTTTGGTGCGGCGTCCGAGAATTTGAATGACCCGCTCGATTTCCGTTTGGCGTCCCACCACCGGATCGAGTTTGCCTTCAACCGCCATTTGGGTGAGGTTGGAGCCGAATTCGTCCAGGGTCGGGGTTTTAGTGCGTCCGCCACCGGGGCCGGCGGCCACTTCTGCCGTTTCTCCCAACATCCGAATCACTTGGGTGCGGACTTTGGAGAGATCGACGCCGAGATTTTCCAACACGCGGGCGGCCACGCCTTCCCCTTCGCGAATCAAGCCCAGCAGCAGGTGTTCCGTGCCGATATAATTATGTCCCAGTTGGCGAGCTTCCTCGAGGGACAGTTCCAACACGCGTTTGGCTCGGGGGGTGAAGGGAATTTCCACTGCCACGAATCCGGAGCCGCGACCGATAATTTTTTCGACTTCGATGCGTGCGTCTTTGAGGTTGACCCCCATCGATTTGAGAACTTTGGCCGCGACGCCGGTGCCTTCACCGATCAAACCCAGGAGAATTTGCTCGGTGCCGACGAAGTTATGTCCCAGGCGGCGAGCTTCCTCCTGGGCGAGCATAATCACTTTGATGGCTTTTTCTGTAAATCGTTCAAACATGGCGTACTTCCGATACCGAACAGTGTTGAAGGCGGGTTCCCAAGGAAAGGGGAATGGGGGGCGGGGGATTCTCGCGCCTAGCACTTTTTGGCACTGATGGTGTGCGTTTGAAGTGCTTCGACCCTCTGACCGACCGCGCTTGTGAGACGGAAAGGTTCCCCGTGCGTTGGGTTTCAGATAAGGTTAAAAACCTGGCTCTGAAACGATCCCAGACTGGCGCTTCGTAGGTTGATTTTAGCAAAAACAATCCTATTAGCGGTTTCTAGAGGGACTCAACGTTAAAAGTGGCGTTGAGAATGGCATCGACCCGTCGCGTTTGGCAAGTTTGCTGAAACTGCGTCGGGTGGCAGCGGCGATCGTTTTTGTTTGTAGGAATTAGCATAGCAAACCTGGCTCGGGTCTTGCTACGGCGGTGAGTGGCGCGGTGCGCGATCGACCTTCGGGTTGTCAAACCCTCGAGATTTAACAAGTTTTTAAGATTTGCCAACCTTGTTGCTTGAGACGATGCAGAAGTTGGCGATCCCAATCCTCTAATTTTTGTAAAAAAACGGTATTTTGTATCCCACTTAACCACAAAATGGCCGCATCCTCTCCATTGGGATAATAATCCTGTCGCCGACCCGCTTCTCGAAAGCCAAATTGTTCGTAGAGCGATCGCGCGGCACAGTTGGCGGTACTGACTTCTAACGTAGCGCGTTCTAAACCCCGCTGTCGGGCCGATCGCAACAGGGCCTGCAACAACAACCGCCCCAACCCCTGCCGTCGGTAGGGAGGCAGGACGGCCAAAATGGTGAGGTGGGCTTCGTCGAGAATCGCCCAAAGGCAGCCCAAACCTACGAGAGAGACGCCGTTCTCGTCCGTGGCGAACAGTCCCAGCAAGTGGCTGTTGGGACTCTCGAGTTCCCGTTGGTATCCCGCTTCCGTCCACAATTGGCCGAAACAGGTGCGATCGAGTTCGACAATATAGGGCAAGTCCTCGACGGACAGCGGCTTGAGGTGAAGATGGGTCACGGGAAGAATCGATCGAAAGCGTTCGGAATCAGCAGCCCTAGATTGTACACTAGAGATTTGATGGCTGTACGTTCGGGTCTCGGCCTTTCGGCGTGCTATCCCTCGAACGTTCCTCGCAAAAAACGGTTTGAAACCTGCCGACGCTGCTGCTGTCGTGCAGTTTGACCGCTATAGATGTTGCTCGACTCGCGATCGCGTATTTATCTCAAATCATGGTATCGACTCCTCCTGTTGAATCCCCGACGTCTGGTTTGTCCTACCTCCCCTCTATCGAGGGTTCTGCCGACACCCGTTCCCCCAACCAAGAACTCTTTCCCCTCACCGCCCGAGTCAACGACAACGACACCCTAGAAATCGGCGGTTGCGACGTCACCACCTTGACTCGTCGCTTCGGAACGCCCCTCTACATCCTCGACGAAACCACCCTGCGGACGGCCTGTCGCCAGTATCGAAACGCCTTTCAACGCTATTACGAAGGCGATAGCTTGGTTCTCTTCGCCTCGAAAGCTTGGAGTTGTCTGGCCGTCTGCGCCATCGTCGCCAGCGAAGGCTTGGGAACCGACGTCGTCAGTGGCGGCGAACTGTACACGGCTTTAAAAGCGGGAGTTTCGCCCGATCGCATCTACCTCCACGGCAACAACAAATCCCGTCAAGAACTGCAACGGGCGATCGATGCTGGAATTACCGTCGTCGCCGACAACTGGAACGATTTAAACCTGCTGGTGTCCCTGACGGAAGGTCGCGAAACTCCCGTGCGGCTGATGCTGCGCTTGACTCCCGGTATCGAATGCCACACCCACGAATACATTCAAACGGGACACCTCGATAGCAAGTTTGGGTTCGACCCCGACTCCCTCGACGCCGTGTTAGAGTTCGTCAGCCAACATCCGAGTTTGTCCTGTGTCGGATTGCACGCCCATATCGGATCGCAAATTTTCGAGTTACAGCCCCACTGCGACTTACCGAAGGTGATGGTCTCCTGGTGGCAACGGGCGAAAGCCTACGGGCTTCCCGTCACCGAACTGAACGTTGGGGGCGGTTTGGGGATTCGCTACACCCAATCCGACGATCCCCCCAGTATCGACGCATGGGTAAAAACGGTGTGCGAGAACGTTACCGCCGCCTGTCGCGAGGCTGGGATGCCGTTACCTCGCTTGCTGTGCGAACCGGGGCGATCGCTGGTGGGGTCTGCTTGCGTGACGGCGTACACCATCGGCGCCGAGAAAACCGTGCCGGGAATTCGAACTTACATTACGGTAGACGGCGGAATGTCCGACAACCCCCGTCCGATTACCTATCAATCGCTGTATCAAACTGTCGTCGCCAATCGCATGAGCGCCCCGGCGACTGAAACGGTGACGGTGGCGGGCAAACACTGCGAGTCTGGGGACGTGGTGGTGTCGAACGCCAAACTTCCTAAAACTCAAGCGGGAGACGTTCTCGTCGTGGCGGGGACGGGAGCCTACAATTACAGTATGTCCTCGAATTACAATCGGTTGCCGCGTCCGGCGGCCGTGTTGGTCCAGGAGGGAGAAGCCAGTATCGTCTTGCAACGGGAAACAGACGACGATTTACTTCGGCAAGATCGCTTACCCGATCGCTTAATGGGTACTGAAGACCGTTAGGTCAGCCAGGGCGATCGATCGCCCGTTCGATGGTCGATCGTGCGGCGTTTCCGTTCTTTCGTCGTTCGAGATCGGGTTGGGGGCATTTTTGGGTAACACAGCAGTACGAGGAGAATCCAGAGTTCGATGGAATCTCTGTGGCAGCAATGGCTAGCGAACTCCAGCGGGAATCCATCCTCGCTGTTGCGATCGATCCAACAATTTTGGGTCGCGATCGATCTCGGATTGGTCTTCGTTCTGACCTATACGATCTTGGTGGCGATCGGCGAACGCCGCACGCTGTGGATGGTGCAGGGCTTGGTGGTGTTAGTGTTGGCCGCTGGTCTCAGCAGCACGTTAAACCTCAAGTTACTGCACTTCGTCCTTGATAAAATCACCATCGTCTCGGCGGTGGCGATGGCGGTCACGTTGCAGTCGGAATTCCGCCAGTTTCTCGAACAACTCGGTCGCGGCGATATCGGCGGCTTGTTTCAGTCGTCCCGAGAAAGTCTGCCCAAGGCGGACAGCGTGGTGGACGAGGTGGTGGACGCGGTGAAGGAACTCTCGCAAAACCGCACGGGGGCGTTACTGGTTCTGGAAACGAAACAACCCATCGACGAACGGGATTTTTCGGTACCCGGTGTCAAACTCAACGCGGAAGTGTCGAAAGAGTTATTGCAGACGATTTTTCAAACGAGTACGCTGCTGCACGACGGGGCGGTGTTGATTCGGGCCTCGCGCATCGTCTCGGCGGGAATTATTTTACCGCTGTCGGAACGCACGGCGTCGCGCCAGTTGGGAACGCGACATCGTGCGGCCATGGGCATTACCGAACGGGTGAAAACTTGCTTGTGCGTGGTGGTTTCGGAGGAAACCGGGTCGATTTCCCTGGCGGAACGGGGGTCGCTCAACCGTCCTCTGACGAGCAGTAAGTTAAAGGAACTGTTGGAAGCGCGGTTTTCGAGTACGGTAGACGGAGAAGTGGTCGCCCCGAACTGGCGGAGTCTCGGCCGTCGCTTGAGTTCGCGCGGTGGGGAAGCGATCGCGCGTTTTTTCCGGCGATCGCCCTCGGCATCTCGCGATAAGAAGTAAAGACTCTCGTTGATGTGGCAGTTCGGGTAAAGGTGGCGGAACTTCGCCACCGTGGTCTCGTCTGGCGCGGGACGACCGTATACAATGCAGGGGTTAAGGTCAGGAATGCCAGCGAGTCACTGCGTAGTCGATCGAGCAGTCTGGTGGAACACAGAGGAATCCGGTATGAGTGCCAAGCAAACTCTCTTACGAACGTTACCCGTCGATCTCGATCCCGCTCGCTTGCCGAAACACGTGGCGGTTATTATGGACGGCAACGGCCGCTGGGCGCAAGGTCGGGGCTTTCCCCGGATTGTCGGCCACCAACGGGGGGTAGACGCGCTTAAGGATTTGTTGCGCTGCTGCGACGACTGGGGAATTGAGGCGCTAACGGCTTATGCGTTTTCGACGGAAAATTGGGGTCGCCCGTTGGAAGAAGTGGATTTTCTGATGACCCTGTTCGAGCGGGTGTTGCGGCAGCAGTTGCGGGAGATGATGGAGGAAAACGTCCGCATCCGTTTTGTGGGGCATTTGGAGACGCTACCGCCGTCGTTGCGGGCGGAGATCGATCGCGCGATGGAGGAAACGGGGAACAATACGGGAATTCAGTTTACGGTGGCGACGAATTACGGCGGACGACAGGAAATCGTGGAAGCCTGTCGCGCCATCGCGCATCAGGTGAAGCGGGGAGAACTCGAGCCGGAGGAGATCGATCGCGAGTTGTTCGCCCGTCATTTGTATACGGTAGAGTTGGACGATCCGGATTTGTTGATTCGCACCAGCGGCGAGATGCGAATTAGTAATTTTTTGTTGTGGCAGGTGGCCTATGCGGAGTTGTACGTGACGGATACCCTCTGGCCGGAGTTCGATCGCGAGGCGTTCCACCGGGCGTTATTATCCTACCAGCAGCGCGATCGCCGTTTTGGAAAAGTGGCGTCTCGTTAGGACGGACGCCCCCTTCGATCGTCCCCATCCAATCCTTCCAACAGAAACCCCGTAACTGCCTTACTCGGACGCAGCTACGGGGGTTTTGCGATTCCATCCTCCATCCTTATCTCAAAGAGCGGTTTCTCCCAACTCTGCATCCAAATTAACAAATTACACCCTAATCTCAAAAGATCCGGGGGGATGTGTTTCTGTGGTGAAGACTTTTTTGAAACCACGCTTAGAAGAAACCGGGTATCTTGAAGAACGCTCGATACCCGGTTTCTGGCGTTTTACAGCAGTGAGATGCGCTCTCAACAACCAGTTTCGAGATCCCCTTGTTGAAGCTAAGACGATTGAGATTCGGGCGTGGTTTTCTCGGCTGGGGCTTGCTTGGCGTTTTCCCGTTCGCTACGTTTTTTGCGTTCGGCCGCCAAAATGTCAGCCATGACGCTTTGAGCCTGCTCCATTTTTTCGAGATTACTGCGATAGAGTTCGAGATCTTTTTGGAGTCGATTATCAGATAAATTTAAGGCGTCGCTGGCTTTTTCTAACAGGGAAAACAGTTTTTTATCGTCTTTAGCCAATTCTTCGTCAACCCGTTCGATAACAGATAACAAACCGATGGCAAACAAACGGCTGTATTTAAAGTTATCTCGGCTGGAAATTTCTTGAAGTTTTTGCTTGACGAGATTGTCCGTTTCGCTGCTATCCGGACTTGCCAACATTGCCGTTAAATCTTCGCTCGACAGTTGTTCGGCGGCGGCGGTCACGGCGGCAGCATCCTGACGATATCGATCGGGATCGTCGTCGATGGCGCGACAGAGGGATTCAAAAATCGACTTGCGATCGCGGTCTGGCTGATACCCCCGCATCAAGCGATCGAACGCCGTCACCACCCCGAGGGCATAAATGGGATCGTATTTAAAATCTACGTTAACCGAGAGCAGGTGCATCTCGACCATCAACTCTTCCACGACCCGGCGATAAATCGAATTGACCGGTCGCGTGTGAAGGCGATAAAAAGCTCGTTTAGTATCGGAAACAGTACGGACGTTATCCACAGGACGTTTACTGGGGGCTGAAGGACTTTACAAGGTCTCGGGCGAGATCGTCGTCAGGCCGAGTCCCGCACTCTTAGGGGGAATTCCGCGTGCGGTTTCGTTTCCATCGCAGTCGAGACGATCGAAACGGTCGTGCGTTCCCCGTTTCCGACGCGATCGGAAGCGGGGGCATCTCCCAAGTGGGGAGGACGCAGACACCGACGTTTCGGGTTAACTGGCCACGTTGCGGGGAACGCCTTCGAGGGCTTCTTCTTCCGTCTCGAAAATTTCAAATACGGAATCCATCATCGTCACCTCGAACACCAGTTTGGCTTCCGGATGCACGTTGCAAATGCGGAAACTGCCTTTAACTTTATCGGCGTCTCGCATTCCCGCAACCAAAGAAGTCAAACCCGAACTATCGATAAAGTTCACCTGTCCGAGGTTGACGACCACGTGGCGACTGAGTTTAGAGATGCATTCCTGAAGTTTGAGGCGAAACTGCCAAGCCGTCGTAATATCCAAACGACCTGCAGGTGCCAGAACGATCACGGTCGTCCCATCTTGGGTAGTATGTGTTTTCTGCTCGATGTGGATCACAGACCCTTCCTCGCACTTACAAACTCGACACGTCCCGGTGGGTATTCCGGGGCTTCTCGCTTAACTCGGTCTGCATCCGAGGAAAATACTCTGGCAAACCGTCTCAGCGAGCAATTGTACCCGATCGAAGACGAGAGATCTCGTCTGGCTCGATCGTGATTTCCGTCAGCGTTTTCCAACGCGCTCGGGAATCGGCCCGCGTTGTCTGTTCAGACTCGTTCTGTCGGGGGTCGGCTCGGGGTCGAGCCAACGCCTCATCAGAGAAATCTTTAGCGCGCTACCGTCTCGGATCTAGGATACCAAACATCTCTCCTCCCGCCTGTGAGGGATGGAAAAGCCAGAAACGATCGCACCTCACCTCGGCGGCCGTTACCTCGAAGGCAGGTTGTCCGGTTACGCCGTCCAGTTCGCCCAGTCTTGCGGTTTCAGGAACGTCTCGTACAGCTTGGCTTCCGGGGTTCCCGGTTCCGGTTCGTAGCAGTATTCCCAGCGCACCAGCGGCGGCAACGACATTAAAATCGACTCGGTGCGGCCGTTGGTTTGTAAGCCGAAAATCGTGCCGCGATCGTAAACCAAATTAAACTCCACGTAGCGGCCGCGTCGGTACAGTTGGAAATTGCGTTCGCGATCGCCGTATTCCATACCCCGACGCCGTTGAACGATAGGTTCGTAAGCCGGAAGGAAGGACTTTCCGCAATCTCGCGCGAAGGCAAACAGAGATTCCCAATCCCGAGGTTCGGGGGCGCCGAGTTCTTTACTGTAGGTGGCTGCCGGCCCTTCAGGGTCGGGGCCGCGATAGAGTTCGCCTCGGCCGTCTTGGTAATCGAAGAAAATCCCGCCGACTCCCCGGGTTTCTTGGCGGTGTTTCAAATAGAAATACTCGTCGCACCAACGTTTGAAAACCGGGTAATACTCCGAATGGTGTCGATCGCAGGCAGCTTTCACCGTTTTATGGAAGCCAGCGGCGTCTTCTTCAAAAGGATAATACGGCGTCAAATCCACGCCGCCGCCGAACCACCACACCGGACCGGCCTCGAAATAGCGGTAATTTAAGTGAACCGTAGGAATGTAGGGATTGCGAGGGTGCAGCACCATCGAAGTCCCCGTGGCGTAAAACCCGTGGCCTTCTGCTTCCGGCCGCTGCTTCAAAATCGAAGGGGGAAGCTGCGGGCCGAACACTTCTGAAAAGTTGACGCCCCCTTGCTCGAAAATATCGCCTTCGCGAATCACGCGCGATCGACCGCCGCCGCCTTCGGGACGCTCCCACGAATCTTCTCGAAACCTTTCCCGGCCGTCGATACGCTCCAATCCTTGGCAGATTTCATCTTGTAAATCTCTCATGAACTGGCCGATCCGCGATCGCGAATCTTCCGGGGGACGGGCGGGGGTGGAGGGCGTAGAAGGACTCGAAGTTACATTCATAAGGGACTGATATTAAGAATCGATCGTAGGGTCGGAAGACTCAGTATATCGGTTTGCTGGCGTATCTGGCCTTCAAGGCGACCGCGTTTCCCACAGCGTTCGCGGCCTTAAATATCATAAGGAATGTTGCCGTCGATTTAGAATACTCTTTAAGAACGTACATTTTTCACAACAAAAAGATACATTGTCGTCTGCGTTCGATCGCTAGACTCACAGCCGAAACGCTTAACATCAGGAGGTTTTAGTGGAACCGACCGTCTCGAAAGACCTGACTCCCGAATCCGTTTTAAACGTCTTGCGCCCGGTGCAAGACCCCGAACTTCAAAAAAGTTTGGTGGAATTGAACATGATCCGCAACGTGGCCATCGAGGGCGGCACCGTCAAATTTACCCTCGTCTTGACCACCCCCGCCTGTCCGCTGCGGGAGTTCATCGTCGAAGACTGCGAAAAAGCCGTCCGCACCCTCTCCGGCGTGGAAGCCGTGGAAGTGGACGTTACGGCGGAAACCCCCAAACAAGCCTCTCTCCCCGACCGCCAAGGCATCGACGGCGTAAACAACATTATCGCCATCTCCAGCGGTAAAGGCGGCGTCGGGAAAAGCAGTGTTGCCGTTAACGTCGCCGTGGCCCTGGCTCAAACTGGGGCAAAAGTGGGACTCCTCGACGCCGACATCTACGGTCCCAACGGTCCCAATATGTTGGGTCTGGCCGATGCCAAAGTCATGGTTCGCCAAGCCCCCGACGGTAAAGAAGTCCTCGAACCCGCCTTCAATCACGGTGTGAAACTAGTCTCGATGGCCTTCCTCATCGACAAAGACCAACCCGTGATTTGGCGAGGTCCCATGCTCAACGGGGTCATTCGTCAGTTCCTCTATCAAGTGCAATGGGGCGAACTGGACTATCTCATCGTGGATATGCCTCCCGGTACCGGAGACGCTCAACTGACCCTGGCGCAAGCAGTTCCCATGGCCGGCGTCGCCATCGTCACCACGCCGCAACAGGTGGCGCTTCTCGATTCCCGTAAGGGGCTGAAAATGTTCGAGCAGTTGGGGGTTCCCGTTCTCGGCATCGTCGAGAACATGAGCTATTTCGTTCCCCCCGATCTCCCCGATCGCCAGTACGATATCTTCGGATCGGGCGGTGGCGAAAAAACCTCCGAGGAACTGGGCGTTCCTCTCCTCGGTCGCGTTCCTTTGGAAATTCCCCTGCGGGAAGGGAGTGATGAAGGGGTTCCCATCGTCGTCTCTCGTCCCGAGTCGGTTTCGGCTAAAGAACTGACGGCAGTTGCCAAACAAATTGCGGCGAAAGTCTCTGTGGCCGCGTTGTCGAAATAAGCTTTATCGAAATAAGCTTGGTCGAAATCAGCCTCGTTGAATTTGCCGCCTCGTCTCACCGTTTAGCGTCTCATGCAAAAATCCCTCACTCGTTTCAGCCTGCGGCAGCTCTTACAGCCTTGGCAGTCGTTAGATTGGTTGTTAGCCATCTCGGTGGTCAGTCTGACGGTTTTCGGCGGTTTGATGATTCGCAGTACCCAACTCAACGCCGATTATACGGACTGGTGGCAACATTGGCTGACGGGAGGAATCGGTTTGGCGATCGCGATCGCGATCGCCCGTTGGCGTTACGACGTGCTAGTGCAGTGGAAGTGGATTGTTTACGGTCTCACCAACCTCGCCCTGTTAGCCGTTATCTTTGTCGGGACGACGGCTTTGGGGGCGCAACGGTGGATTTCCATCGGCGGCTTTCACGTTCAACCGTCGGAATTTGCCAAGTTAGGGCTGATCGTCACCCTGGCGGCGGTATTGGAATCCCGCACGGCCGCTAAGCTTCCGGTGATGCTGCAAACCTTAGCGGTGACGGCAGTCCCTTGGGGATTGGTGTTTTTACAACCGGACTTGGGAACTTCCCTCGTTTTCGGGGCGATTACCATCGGAATGCTGTATTGGGCGAATGCCAACCCCGGTTGGTTAGTGTTGTTGGTGTCGCCGCTGGTGTCGGCAATTCTCTTCGGGACGCTGTTCCCGGCTTGGTTCCTGTGGGTGGCGGGAATGGGAGTGTTGGCTTGGCTGACACTCCCGGGACGCTGGATGGGGGCGTTCGTCGCCTTGGGACTCAACCTACTGTCGGGTAAGTTGGGCGAGGTGTTCTGGAACCTGCTCAAACCCTATCAGAAAGACCGGATTATTCTGTTTCTCGACCCCGATCGCGATCCCCTCGGTGGTGGCTATCACTTGATTCAATCGCGCATTGCTATCGGTGCGGGGGAATTTTGGGGACGCGGTTGGGGCAACGGCACGCAAACTCAAGGCGGTTTTATTCCGGAACAACATACGGACTTTATTTTTTCGGCCATCGGCGAGGAATTGGGCTTTGTCGGCGCGATGGTAGTGGTTTTGGTGTTTTGGCTGATTTGCCTGCGTTTGGTGATTCTGGCGCAAAATGCCAAGGATAATTTCGGGTCGCTGTTGTGCGTGGGGGTGTTGTCGATGATGGTTTTTCAGGCGATCGTCAATATCAGCATGACTATCGGTTTAGCCCCGGTGACGGGGATTCCTTTACCTTGGCTGAGTTACGGGCGATCGGCGCTGTTGACGAATTTTATCGCCTTCGGGCTGGTGGAGTCGGTGGCCAACTACCGACAGCGGTTGAAGTTCTAGGCTGCACGATCGAAGGCTGAGTCTTCTAACCTCGGAGTTTTCAGGAGATCGCTGTCCCTGCAAGTCGCCGAGAGTCCAAAATAGTACAATACCTTTGGCAATTAACGGTTCGTGGACGCGAACGGTTGGCGTCCGCTACTGAGTTGGATCTGAATTCAAGCTGAATTCAAGCTAAATTCAATCTGAATGCCAAACGAAAATTTCAACACTGAGTTACCGAGTACCCATGACGATGATTCTTCCCGGATCGGCTGTACGAGTTGTAAACCCCGACGATACCTATTACCAGTTTCAAGGATCGGTGCAGCGTGTCAGCGATGGCAAAGCGGCGGTTCTTTTTGAAGGCGGAAACTGGGACCACTCGGTTACGTTCTTGCTGTCGGAATTGGAATTAGTGGACGCGAAAGCGGGACGTAAGAAGTGATGATGGGATGATGAGGTGATGGGGTGATGAGAGGGGCGGTGCGTGACGATTTCTCGCTTTAACGATTCACACCCGATTTGTTAAGTTACGCCCCCTACCAATCCCCCCTGTCCTTTGCTCCCTTGACTGAAGTATGGACGATCGAACATCGCGCTTAGAAGAGATTCTCGCGGCGGCGACTCGCGGTCAGTCGATCGAGGAGTCGGTGTTGGCGTGGCTGGTGGATTGGGAATTACGAGATTCTCGGCGATCGCAAGCCTTCGGGATTTCGGCCGATAACGCGCGAGAGGTCATCGATCGACGGTGGCAACTGCTGCGTCAAATTGCCCGTAAACGGCTCGATCGCCTGCCGTTGTCTTCCCAAACCAACGCCCCGTTTTTAGCCACGCTATGGACCTTGTGGCTGCCGCTATCGCAACAACTGGCCGAGACTCGCCGTTCGATGACTTGCCCTCTGGTGCAAGGGATTCTCGGGGGTCAGGGAACGGGCAAAACGACCCTCGCCGCCGCCCTGACGGAGATTCTGGACGAGTTAGGGTACGCGGTAGCGAGTTTGTCGATCGACGATTTGTATAAAACCCACCGGGAACGCCAGCAACTCAAGGCGGAAGACCCCCGGTTGGTGCGTCGCGGACCGCCGGGTACTCACGATGTGGCGTTGGGAATTCAGGTTCTCGATCGCCTGTGTCGGGGAGAAACGCCGCTGGAGGTGCCGCGTTTCGATAAGTCGGCTTACGGCGGCGACGGCGATCGCACCAATCCCGAAGGGGTCGATCGCGCGGATATTATTTTGTTTGAAGGCTGGTTCGTGGGTGCGAAACCGATCGATCCGTCGGTTTTCGACGAGGCGCCCTCTCCCATCGTTACTGAGGCGGACAAAGCCTTCGCCCGAGACTGTAACGCCCGTTTGTGGGACTATCTACCGCTGTGGGAACGGCTCGATCGCCTGATGGTTTTATACCCGGTCGATTACCACCTCAGCCAACAGTGGCGGTTGCAAGCCGAACGCGACGCCATCGCCCGAGGCCAAGACGGAATGTCAGACGAAGAGATTTTCGCCTTCGTAGAATATTTTTGGAAGGCTTTGCACCCGGATTTATTCGTCGAACCGTTAATCGGCGATCGCTCCCGCCGACAATTGGTCGTGCGAATTGAAGCCGATCGCTCGATCGGGGCAATTTTTGCTTGATTTTTAATTCAATATTTTGAATTCAATTTCGAGGCGAGTTGGGCGCGATCGAACACCCGTCGGCGCGGCCTTTCCCTAATCGGAGGTAGAGTCGGACGCTTGCGTGGCAATATTGGCGTTTTGCAAGACTTCGATGGCGCGGGAATACTGCGGGTCTTGTAGAGTTCCAATGAGCGTGCGATCGGTTCTCAGCGCCTCGCGAGACTCTTCGCTTAATTCCGACTCGATATCCGGCGGAATTCCTTCTTGGTTAATATCCCGGCCGTCGGGGGTGTAATATTTAGCGATCGTCACCGCCAGTCCCGAACCGCTCCCGACCGGACGCACCGATTGCACCAGTCCTTTCCCGAAGGTTTGAGTTCCCACCAAAATCGCCCGTTCGTTATCTTGTAACGCGCCTGAGAGAATCTCGCTGGCACTAGCCGAACCGCCATCCACCAACACCACCAACGGTTTGTCCGTGAGGGCGCGACCGTTCGCCCGCTGCACTTCCAAAATGCCCTGACGGTCTACCGTCGAAACGATCTTACCTTCGTCGAACCACATGCGGGCAATTTCGATACTGGCTTGCAACAAGCCGCCGGGGTTCGCCCGCAAGTCGAGAACGTAAGCATCGACCCCCTGACTTTCCAAATCGCGAATCGCGTCGCGCATCTCCTCGGCCGCCAGTTGGCTGAACTGGGTCAAGCGAATGTATCCCACGCCACCGGGTAAATCCTCCCGATAGCTGTAGCGAACTGGGTGGATTTCGATGCGGGCGCGAGTAATGGGAAACTCGATTTCGCGATCGTCCCGTTTGACCGTCAACACCACTTCCGAACTGATCGGACCGCGAATCAGATTGACGGCTTCGTTAATGTCCATGCCTTCGGTGCTACGGCCGTCAATTTCGACGATGATATCTTGGGATTGAATGCCCGCTTCAAAGGCTGGTGTGTCTTCGATGGGCGAAACAACGATTAATTTATTAGTTTCTTCGTCCTGTGCCAGTTGAATGCCGACCCCTGTTAACTCCCCGGACGTATCGATTTGCATGCTGCGGAACTCGTCCGGGTCCATGAAGCGCGTGTAGGGGTCTTCGAGTTTCTCCAGCATCTCGCGAATCGCATCGTAGGCTTCTTCCTGAGAGCTATAGGAACGATTGAGATAGTCGTTACGAACGGATCGCCAATCGACCTGATTGAAGGTCGCATCGACATAATTCTTATTAATAATTTGCCAAACTTCATCTATCAGTTCTTTCGGGCTATCCTGAAAGAACGCTTGACCTTTCATGTGAATGCCCGCACCGATAATGGTCACGGTACTTAGCATTACGACCGTTGCGCCAACGACCAGCCCACGAGTTGTCATGTCGATATGCCTTAATTCAGAGTGCAGAAACGTTTCAGACCGTTTATGCTTACTCTAACATACGGGAATCGATCGAGTCGGGACGGTTTTCACGGCGATCGCCTCTCGAGAGAAATTCTTTTTTGACAGGAATCTTAAAGATTCGTTAATTGACATCCTCACCGCCCTGGAAGGACGGTGATTCCCAAACCTCGCGATTTGGGT
>NZ_JBNGCO010000037.1:0-38862 GCF_049974805.1 Baaleninema sp. | reverse complement strand
GGGTTGTGGGATTCAAGCTATAAGATTAGCAAACAGACGATCGCCAAGACTTATATCACGCAGAAACCCGGTTGCTTCAGGGAATTCCATTATTTGAATCTCAGACTTAGAACGAAAAACCCGGTTTCTTGACAAAAACCGGGTTTCTGCGTAAATCCGAACCCGACCAAAACCTCTCTGTGTCCTCTGTGTCTCGGTGGTGACACCCAAGTACGAACCCGCCAAAGGATCGATCGACCCCGTATCCCCCATCAACCTCTCCAACGACGATCGATAGCGAGAGGCGCAAGACCCTCTAGACTAGATTCAGCAGGTTGTTCGTTCGAGTTCGAGAGGTTGCTGTGGTCGAAAGTTCCAATACGTCTACATTACAAAGTATCTCGTCGCGCCGGGAGCTTCGGGAGTTAGTTCGATCGCAGCTCCAGATGTTCCTCGAAGTGGGAAACCTCGAAGGTGCGAAAACCGTATTAGTTCCCGTCCAACCGGCCGATATCGCCGAGGCCATCGAAGGACTTCCCGAAACCCTGCATGTCATCGCCTTCCGCTTGCTGTCGAAGGACGAAGCCACGGAAGTCTACGAACATCTCGATTCCAGCGTCCAACAGTCACTCATCGAAGAGTTCAAAAATCAGGAAGTTCGCGAAATCGTCGATAAAATGTCCCCCGACGATCGCGCCAAACTCTTCGACGAACTTCCGGCGAAAGTAGTACGGCGACTGCTGAAAAATCTCAGTTCTAGCGAACGTCAGGCGACAGCGTTGTTGTTGGGGTACGAACCCGACACCGCCGGACGCATCATGACGCCGGAGTATATCTCCTTAAAGGAGCATTTTACGGTGGCGCAAGCCCTCGATCGCATTCGCAGTCTGGCGCACGTCACAGAAACCGTCTATTCTCTCTACGTCACCGATGCAGACCGCCATCTCTCGGGAATTCTCTCGTTGCGGGATTTGGTGGTGGCGCAGCCGGAACAGCAAATTTCGGAAATCGCCACGCGGGATGTGGTGTTCGTTCACACGAGTACGGACCAGGAGGAAGTGGCTCGTACTATTCAACGGTACGACTTTTTGGCGCTTCCGGTGGTCGATAGCGAGCGGCGGTTGGTGGGAATCGTCACCGTGGACGACGTGATCGATATTTTGGAACAGGAAACGACGGAGGATATTTATGCGTTGGGAGGGTTACAAGCCGACGGCGATAATTACTTCCAGATGAATCTGTTTCGCGTGGCTCGCCAACGGGTTCTCTGGCTGTTGGTGTTGCTGTTTACGAATACCCTCACCAGCGGCGTGATTCGCGCCAATCAGGGGATTCTCGAACAGGTGGTGAGTTTGGCTATGTTTATTCCTCTCCTCATCGGAACGGGGGGAAACGTCGGCGCTCAGTCCTCTACGGTGGTCATTCGCGGCCTGAATATGGATAAAATTCAGACGGGTGGCGCGGGACGTATTATCCGACGGGAAGCCATCGCCGGGATTCTGTTGGGGTCGATGCTCGGGGCGATCGTCACTGTTGGTGCTTATTTGTTACAAGGAAGTTGGATTGTGGCCATCGCTGTCGGTTTCAGTTTGATGGTGATTTCGCTGTTGGCGTCGGTGTCGGGTTCGGCGCTTCCGATGTTGTTTAAGTCTCTGGGGTTCGACCCGGCTTTGATGTCTGCGCCGTTTATTACCACGGCGGTTGACGTGCTGGGGGTGTTGATTTATTTCAGTATCGCTCGCTTGTTGATGGCGGTGATTCCGTTTTAAGGGTTGACAATATTGGATTTATGTGGTATATGGGTTTCACCACAGAGACACAGAGGACACAGAGGTTTGAGCCAGAAACCCGGTTTTTCGTTTTTCTCTAAAAACCGGGTTTTGGTAATGCCAAATTAATGCCAAATTCATGCCAAATTAATGCCAAATTATACGGAATCGGAATCTCAAATACTGATTTTTCCCAATCCCCCCAACCCCCCTTTGAAAGGGGGGCTAAGGGGGGGATGTCGTGAAGACGTTTTGAAAGCCAGCTTATCGGAAACGGGTTCCGTATTAATGCCAAATTCGCTCTAATAAGTCGTAAAAGGGTTGCCAGTTATCCTCGACGGTGATGGGTTCCCACACGGCTTCAATTTCCGAACGAACGGGAACGAGTAAGGGATTGGCTTCTTGCAATCGCTGTCCGACGGTTTCGAGTTCTACGGTGGAAAGTCCCTGTAAAATCCGATGATAGACTAAGCGCCAGGGTTGCAGGCTTTCTGAGGGTTCGGCGTTGGCGAAAATGGCGGTTTCGTCGTCGCGCCATGTCGGAGAAAATTGCTGGCGAAGCTGACTGAAAAAGTCGTGATACCCCACTTGGTTTTGTTCTAAGACTTCGACGGTCAATTTCACCAGTTCTTCGGCGTCTTCGGTGGGAATGTCGTCGAGTCCCAGTTTGCGAAGCATCAATTGGCGATAGTTGCGATGATAGATTTCGTCAAATTCTGTTAAGGCGATTTGCATCGCTTCGAGATCGATCGCACCGGCCAGAGGCGTTTGCAACATCTCTAAATTTAGTTTACAGACGAGGGGTTGGTTGCCGTAGCTGTAACGTCCGTAATAGTCGAAATAGGCGGCGGTAAATTTCGGGTCGTAGTTGGGAATAAAGGCGTAAGGACCGTAATCGAAACTTTCTCCGGTAATCGACATATTGTCGGTGTTGAGGACGGCGTGACAGAACCCCGCCGCCATCCATTCAGCGGCTAATCGCGCCACTCGCGCCACCAGTGCGGCGTAAAATCGAAGGTAGGCGTTTTCGGGGTCTTGCGATCGATCGATCTCGGGATAATAGGTATCGATAACGAGATCGAGTAGTTTTTTCGTCCAGTCGGGACGGCGTAAATAGTGCAATCGCTCGAAGGTTCCGAAACGGATATGCGATCGACTCATGCGAACCATAACACACGATCGCGTTGGCGAGGGTTCGTCACCCCGCCAGAGACGCTCTCCGGTTTCGATGACGCTGAGACAGCGAGATGTGCGAACTCCCATGCGTTCTAGGGTTTCGGCGGCGATGACTTCCCGAACACCGCCTTTCAGCGTCAAGCGTCCGTCGCCACCGCGAGAGTAGGGGGTGGTACCGCTTCCTTTGGTGCCGAAGTCGTAAAGTTCGCCGTCGGTTCCGCGAACTTGTCCGTAGAGAAAGCCGCGTCCGTCGCCGAGTTGAGGATTGTACTCGCCAAACTGGTATCCGTGGTAACACATGGCGAGACAAGGCAAACTGGCTCGAAATTCGCCGAAGGCTTCGATAAAATGGGTGTTAGAAACGCGATCGGGGTCGAGACCCAGCAACGGGAGGACTCGATCGTTGCGAAAACGCAAGATATGCGTCGGAAATTCTGCGGCAGCCACGATATCGTAGTAGCCTTCTCCTAACGATTCAAAATTTGGCTCGTAATTGAGGTTAAAGAATGGATTGACGGACGTAATCTGAGGAGAACGTTCGGCTAAAGTCATGTCGAATGGGTGACGGTGGACAAGCGAAATCGTCGTCTGTGGTTCCTGTATTGTGTCAGATGTATTGTCTCAGATGGTTTCTCTCCGATGCAACTTTGTGCGGGTTTGAGGAAATCGGTCGATCGACTGAACCTCAATAGTTTTATAGGAATACAATCAAAGTTCGATGGTTGAAAATTTACCGGAAACGCTTGATGTTGAGCGTCTGTTTCAATGGGGATCGATCGCGATCGGCGTATTATTGACGTTAGCCGTCGCTCTCCTTTTGCGTCCGCTGTTTCGCCGTGCGTCTGCCTCGTTTCAAGAGTCCAAAATCGGCAAGTTTTTTAAAATTGTTTTTCAACCCAACTTAACGGAATTCGGGTTAGTTTTGGCGTTTGTATTTGCCGAAATTATCCTGTTGCGGCTTGAGGTGGCGTCGGGGTGGGAAATTATCACCAGTTTGGGATTTTCTGCCGCCTTGGTTTGGTTTTTGTCTCGTGTTTTTGCCCAATTATTCGATGTCTACTTATTAGATATTGTCATCAAAAAAGGCACGAAAATCAACGAACTCCTCAACCTCGGTAAAGTCCTCTCGAATTTAACCGTTATCTTACTGGCGGTCTTTATTTTTGCCCAAGCACACAACGTTAATTTACTGGGGTTGTTAGCCAGTTTAGGAATTGGAGGATTGGCGGTCGCATTTGCCGCACAAAAAACCTTAGAACAGGTTCTCGGCGGAATTGTTTTATATTTAGACCAACCCTTTACCATTGACGATTACGTGGGTTTACCTGACGGAACCTTCGGACGTATCGAATCGATCGGATTGCGATCGACCCGAATTCGTTTGTCCGGAAAAGGCACCTTAGCTATCGTTCCCAACAACGCCTTAACCCAAATGACGATCGAAAACTTTACGGGGGCGAAAAAAGTCATGGCAATTCTCTATTTGAATTTCCAAACCCGCCTCCCCGAAGACGAACGCGCTCTCATCCGTCAAGTCATCGTGCGCGGTACCGGCGACATTTTCGGTATCGACTCCCGTAATACGGACGTTTCCTTCCGAGATGTTCCCGACAAAAACGGTCGCAACAAAACTCAATCGCAAGTTACCTTTTTCATCTTGGGTTCTGGCAACGTCTCTATGGAGATTCGCCGACAGGTTCTCGACGCGGCTAACCAAAAAATCGGTCAAAAACTCAAAGAATACGGCATCGAGTTTGAAAGCGAAGGTCCGACGGTTTATGTGGATTCTCCCATTACCATTTAACTCTCTCTAATGTTTGAATTTCTATGAATATCGAAGAATTGATGAAGTTCCTCAATGGAGGAACCGCTTGGTTAGCGGAGGCGAATATCCTCAATTTGTTGATTTTTTTGGGGTTTACCCTAATTTCTTTGTTGATAGGACGCTTTACACCGCGCATCGTTCGTTGGTTTATCGATCGATTTTTCGCCGAGGGCGTCGTCCGCACCTACGACACCCTCGTTCAACCGATTAAAAACCCCTTTCGGGTCTCGGGAACGTTGGTGTTAATTTCCCTCTCGTCCGTTTGGCTGGAAGAGTACAAGAATTTTTACAAGTTTCTCAGTCCGTTTTTGGATTTAGCCGTTATTGTCAGTATCGCTTGGTTAGTCTCCAAGTTGTTACAACAAATTTTGCGGCTTTACGGTATCGATCTCCTCAAACGGATGGGGTTAGAAGTTGACGAACTGCTTCTGGTTTTCGAGACGGTGGCGAACGTCCTCATCGGCTTTTTTGCGGTGTTGGCTTACGCGCAAAGTCAAAACCTCAATTTACTCGGATTGTTTGCTGGGGTGGGACTCGGGGGTTTGGCGATCGTAGCCGCCGCACAGAAGATTTTAGAACAGGTTCTCAGTACCATTGTGTTATATCTCGATCGACCCTTCGTCCCCGGCGATTATATTCGGTTGAAAGACGGACAATTGGGGCGCGTGGAATCGATCGGTATTCGATCGACCAAAATTCGGACTTCTGCAAAAAGTACCCTGTTCGTCGTTCCCAACTCGATTCTCGTCAACATTGAAATCGAAAACCTCACCCGTGCCAAAAAAGTGATGTCGATGATTTATCTGGATTTCCTCAAACCCCTCGACGAGCAAGATATGGCACTGGTTCGGGAAGTGGTTACAGAATCGACAAACTCCGTATTCGGCATCGATCCCGGCAGTACAAACATCACGTTCGATCGCCTCGCCGAAGACAAAGCCATGCAAGCTCGCGTCACCTTTTTTATTCTAGGATCGAACGAAAATTCCATTCAACTTCGCAAGCGGTTATTAGAACTCGCCAACGAAACCATCGCGCAAAAACTGAGTCAGTTTGGCATCGAATTTTCCTCGAAAGAACCCACGGTTTACGTCGAATCGCCGATTACGCTGTAGGGAGATGCGAAAATGAGGTGTTGAAAACCCAGCTTCTTCGAGATATCCGGTTTCGGGAAATTGCCGAAGTGAGATGCCCAAAACCCGGTATCGTGGAGATAGCGGGTTTCTAACGGCTGTCTGGCGCACAGATTTTCCTCAAATCTAATTCCTCAAATCTCAATTGTTCGACTATTTTTCGACTTCATGTATGACTGTTTGGCAAATTGATTTCTTTCGTCGTCCCGTTCGAGACGAGTCTGGCGAAACCCTCTGGGAACTGTTAGCCTGCGATCGCTCTCTCTCGTTTCAGTTTCAAGCCTGGTGTCCGCAATCCCAAGCCAACTCCGATTGGATTGCAACGCAACTTCAACAAGTGGCGGTGTCACTTCCGCAACAGTTGCAAGTCTTCCGTCCCGAATCCCTCAGTTTAATCGAAACCGCTGGCAAAAAGTTAGGCGTTCCCGTGGAGGCGACGCGGCGCGTGGAACCCTTGAAACGATGGTTGCTGCGACGCGCTGAGGAATACCGCCAACATCCCGGTTACACGGCGGAGGTTTACGATCCCTTAGCTGTTCCCCGTCCGGCGCCGGTTCCGGTTCCGGAAGAATTGTGGGGCGATCGCTGGCGCTTTGCGTCGCTTCCTGCGGGGGATCTCGAGGGCATTGCCTCCCGTCCGATGCGGTTTCGGGAGTTTCCGGAACTGCTGCATCCGGTGAAGTTGGGGGTCGCCTCCACGCAATCGGTTCCCGGCGTTATCATCGACGGCGGACGCCAATCGCTGCAACTGGCGCGATGGCTGGATTCGGTGCGTCCGGTTGCTATCAACTACATTCCCGGTGCGCCAGATGGCTTGATTTTGGAAGCGGGACTGAGCGATCGCTGGGTGTTGGCAACTTTTGAAGATGCGGAAGTTCAGGCCGCCGCACGTACTTATCACCAACGCCAGCAAGAGGCGAAAGGATTGCACTTTTTGTTGGTGCGACCGGACGAGTCCGGTATGACGCAAACGGGGTTTTGGCTGTTATATCCGGCTTGATTCGTCGGAAATCCAGATTTTTCCCCGATGTAAGGCTTCTTGCAGTTGCTGGATTAGCTGGTATTCGGCGGGACTGAGGGTTTTTCGATCGAGGACGGCGCGGTGGAGGAGTTGGCGATCGATCGGCGTAATCTGACGCAAGGCGAAGATTCGTTCGACCACTTGCGTCAGGGACAGTTGGGATGGAGCGTTTTGGGAGGTCATACTCAGTGATAACTTGGAGCGGCTATCTAGCTTTGACCTTGAAAAATACGCTTTTCGCTGCGAGTTTTCCGTATTTACCGATACAAATTGTAAAGAAATTATAAAAGTTACGTAAAAACTCGTAATTTACAACTGAAACTTCTTCAAAGATAGACACTGAATTTCAGTCCGCAACCCAGATCCAGCCGCGATCGAGTCCTTCAAAAACACGATCGACGAGGTTGCGTTCTCGGCGATCGATAGCGGGGCGAGACAGGAGTGCAGAGGTCAATAAAGCGCGATCGACAGCGGTAATTTGGCGAAACCGACAGATTCGCTCGACCACTTGCTCCAAGGAATAGTTGTTGGGGGTCATCCGGGCAGACATGGTTTTTAAAGATTCTGTAAACCTCTACTTGCCATCGTAACACTCTCTTTAAAGATTGTGTGAAGAATCGATGCGATCGTTGACACAAAAACAGGCGATCGTGTATAGGCAATTGTGCGATCGAGGTCACTGACAAAAGACATCAAATTTGCGTCTTGCTCTTTTGGCAAGAACATCAAAAAATAAACCCCGGACTGTTACGGGCGATAACGAACCTTCTCAGAATCGGATTGGGAAACGTTCTCGAATTCCGTTGAAATTCTGTGGGAACGGTGACGTTTTCTCAAGTTCAGAACGCTCGAGGCGCGATGGCGCCACCGGGTAAAATTAAAGTTCGACGAAGGAATTTTTAACCGCGATCGCCAACGCTCGAACCGAAACCCTGCCCGCTCGATTCTCAAACACACCTCGTCAAAATCCAGAAAAAACGCTATGACTCAAGCAAAAATCGGCATTATCGGCGGTAGCGGACTCTATAAAATGGAGGCGCTCCAAGACATCGAAGAAGTGCGCGTCAAAACGCCGTTCGGCGATCCCTCCGATGCGATCGTTCTCGGCACCCTAGACGGAACCCGCGTCGCGTTTCTCGCCCGTCACGGCCGCAACCACCACCTTCTCCCCTCAGAATTGCCCTTTCGCGCCAACATCTACGCCATGAAGAGTCTCGGCGTAGACTATCTCATCTCCGCCTCGGCGGTGGGGTCCCTCAAAGAAGCGGTCAAACCCATCGATTTAGTCGTTCCCGACCAGTTTATCGATCGCACCAAAGATCGCGCCGCCACCTTCTTCGGCAACGGCATCGTGGCGCACATCGGCTTTGGCGACCCAGTTTGTCCGCAACTGGCCGAAGTTTTAGCCGACGCCGCCGAAAGTATCGACCTGGGCGAAGCTGACGTTCACCGAGGCGGAACCTACGTTTGCATGGAAGGACCAGCCTTTTCCACCAAAGCCGAATCGGAGTTATATCGCAGTTGGGGCGCTTCCGTCATCGGCATGACCAACCTCACGGAAGCGAAACTGGCTCGAGAAGCGGAAATCGCCTACGCCACCCTCGCCTTAGTCACCGATTACGACTGCTGGCATTCCGACCACGATAGCGTCACGGTGGAAATGGTGGTGGAGAACTTACACCACAACGCCGAAAACGCCCAGAAGGTAATTCGCGACGCGGTACGCCGTCTGAGCGAAAACCCCTTCGTCTCCGAAGCACATTCGGCGTTGAAGTTTGCGGTGATTACGCCGTTGGACAAAGCTCCCGCCGAGACGAAGGAAAAATTGAAGTTGTTCTTAGCCAAGTATTTGGTCTAGCCAGGGAGAGGGGGAGATAGGGAGATTTCCCATCATCCCCTCATCTCCCTAAACGGGTAACGCCGATTCCGTTAAGAGTTCCGAGTAGACTTCACCAAGTTGTTGGGCGACGCTTTCCCAACTGAACTGGTCGAGAACCCGCTGACGGGCGGCGTTTCCGAGTCGATCGCGCCAATCGGAATCGAGGAGAATTCGATCGATCGCCTCGGCGAAAGCCGCATCGTCCTTAGCGGGAACGAGTAGTCCGGTTTCCTCGTGGGCAACAGTGTACTGCAATCCACCGACAGCACTGGCGACGATGGGGGTGCGAGAGGCCATGGCTTCGATGGCCACCAATCCAAACGGTTCGTAGTGACTGGGAACGACGCAGACATCAGCGGCGGCGTAATATTCCGCCATTTGTCCGTCGGCGATGCGACCCGGAAAATGGACTAATTCTTCAATGCCCAAATCGCGCACGAGGGCGATCAGTCGATCGCGTTCGTCGCCGTCTTTGTGTCCCGAACGACTTCCGCCGCCGATAATGAGTTGTAAATCGGCTTTTCCGCGCAGTTGCGAGCGTCCGATGGCGCGAATCAGGGTTTCGATGCCTTTGCGGGGGTCGAAGCGTCCCACGTAAAAAACGAGTTTCGTGTGGGGAGAGATACCTAACTCGCGGCGAGCCTCCTGTTTGGAGACAGCACCGAAGCGATGCACGTCCGTTCCACAGGGAATCACGTCGATATTGCCCTGTTGCGTCACCTGGCGCATATCGTCCGCTTCTTGGGGACTGGTGGCGATAACGCGATCGGCGGTTTCGATGCAGCGTTTTTCCGTTTCCAAGCGGGTGCTGGCGATGGGGGGAATCTCCTTCACCGAGCGATACTTCACCGATCCGAGAGAGTGGTGGGTGTGAACTTGTACCAGAGATTGACGGGTTTTCAGTTGCATTCCCACACTCGCCGACAGCCAATAGTTGGTGTGAACGAGGCGATATTGCAGGCCCGATTCGGCTTGAAAGTCGAGGAAGCGATCGATGAAGGTGGGTAAATACTGAAAGATATTATCTCGATGAACGAAGCGTTCCGGTCCGGCCGTGAGTCGAATCGTGCGACAGTTGTCGTGGTGTTCGACAATAGAAACTTGGTCGGGGGCAGTTTTGCGGGTGAACATATCCACCTGCCAACCTTGCTCGGCAAGGCTTTCGCCGACGTGACGAACGTAAACGTTTTGTCCCCCCGCCTCTTCTTTTCCAATTTCGATCGCCGGATCGCCATGAACTGAAATCAGGGCAATATGTCGTGCAGAAGCCATAGTCAAGATTCCTTTGAGCGTTCCCGCCAGTCAGCACTGAGAGAGGCTTGGCCTCTTCAATTCCCATCGCGAGGACGAATCGTTTGGCTTGATTTTAGCATTTTCGTCTAAAGGCGTTGTTATAGGCTTACAAAGCCGATCGGCCAAAGGTTTCGGCGTTTCTGTTTTCGGTCGAAATGGGGTTTTCCGTACTCTTTCCACCCTCGACGGTGAAGCCAATCCCGTGAAGGCTTGAGATCCCCGGCATCTTGGAGATGCCGGGGATCTGGCTGTCAACCGTGAGTGCGGGGTCTCTGTCAACGGCTTTCCACTAAGGAAAGGGCGGTTCCCGTTAAGCTGAAGGCGCGAACTTCGGTAATTTTGACGGGAACCGTTTGTCCTTTGAGTCGATCGATCTCCCCTTCAAAGAAGGTCAAGCGGTTGCCTCGGGTGCGTCCCATGACCTGGCGGGGGTTTTTGGGGTTGCGATCTTCGACGAGGACTTCTTCGACGCGATCGAAATAGCGTTGAGATCGATCGGCAGCTTTTTGTGCGACGAGGTGGTTGAGTCGTTGCAGTCGATCGCTTTTGACCTCTTCACTCAGTTGATTGTCCCACTCTGCCGCAGGCGTACCGGGACGGGGAGAATAGGCAGCGGTATTGAGTTGGTCGAACCCGATATCTGCAACGAGTTTCAGAGTATTTTGAAACTGTTCTTCCGTTTCGCCGGGAAAGCCCACGATCGCATCAGCACTGATGGCGGCGTCCGGCATATACTTACGAATCGTCTCGATAATACGTCGGTATTTTTCGTGAGTGTAGCCGCGAGACATGGCTTTGAGAACCTGGTTATCCCCGGACTGGAAGGGAATGTGGAAATGTTCGCAGACCTTGGGGAGTTCCTGACAGGCGCGAATGAGGCGTTCGGTGAAATAGCGGGGGTGACTGGTAGCGAAGCGAATACGATCGATCCCCGGTACGTCGTGGACATAGTACAAGAGATCCGTGAGGGTATGTTTGTGGCGGCCTTCCGGCGTCGTTCCCGGCAAATCTCGTCCGTAGGCGTCGATGTTTTGACCGAGAAGCGTCACTTCTTTATAGCCTTGGCGTGCCAAGTCTTCCATTTCCGCCCGAATCGCTTCCGGCGTGCGAGACTGTTCGGTTCCCCGCACGTTGGGGACTACGCAGTAGGTACAGCGTTCGTTGCAACCGTAGATGACGTTCACCCAAGCCGTGACTTGACTATCGCGGCGGGGTTTGGTGATGTCTTCCATAATGTGGACGGGTTCGGTAGCAACCACCTGATTTCCCGCCAAGACTTGTTCGAGGAGGTCGCCGAGGCGGTTGGCGTGTTGCGGTCCCATCACCATATCCAGTTCGGGGACGCGGCGCAGGAGGGCTTCTCCTTCTTGTTGCGCGACGCATCCGGCCACGATTAGGGTTAAATTGGGGTTGGTTTGTTTGCGTTTGGCTTGTCGGCCGAGGTAGGAGTAGACTTTTTGTTCGGCGTTATCGCGAATGGTGCAGGTGTTGTACAGGACGAGATCGGCGGTTTCCGGGTTGTCGCTCTGTTGGTAGTCGAGCGATTCGAGGATTCCGGCCATCCGTTCGGAGTCAGCTTTGTTCATCTGACAGCCGAAGGTGGTGATGTGGTAGCGACGGGGAGACGTGGTCATGAGCGTTTGTCAGTCTGAAATCTCGATCGAACCTTTATTGTAGCGAGTCGATCGACTTCTGAGGTTGACGGGACAGATGGTTAGGTTGGGGGACTCGCAGGCGATCGATGAGGTTCGAGAAGGGTTGAGTTATGGAAAAACCGATGGAATATTGAAAACCTTTTTGAAAAAAATATCGATCGGAAATGAGGGAGCAAGTGTCATATTTTTAAGTCGTTGTGGAGATGATTCCAACTTGCACTTAGATAGAATTTTCGGTTTTTTTATGCGCGATCGCACGGTCAAACCTCCAGGTATTTACACAGACCGGAGTTGAGGCTTCGATTTCTTTACATAATTTTTAAGATAAATCCAAGCAAACTTTATGCAAAAAAGTAAATTTATGGAGTAAACTGGAGTCAAATTAAGCGATCGGGCGTTGCATCTACCTCCGAATTTAAAAGTTTGTGCGGAGAACCTGCGATATCGCCACCTCGTTCCGAGTAACGTCCTCTCATGGCGCTCGGGCGAGCGTATTTTTTAGGTGGCGATCGCACAATTTCAGAGATACTCTACGTATAAATACGGTCGCGATCGGTTGCGTCCGGTTCGATCTGTAACTGCCACCCCAGATTTGAAACGACCCAAATTTCCCATGAATAACAGTCAGAGTGCGCGCCAAATCCTTTTTGTCGATGCCAGTGTCGATCGCTACGAGGATCTCGTTCGGGGCGTTGTCGCAAATACCGATGTTGTCGTTCTTTCGCCAGCGCAAGACGGTATCGAACAGATTGCAAACACGCTTTCTCATTACAACGACGTGCGATCGATCCACATCGTCGCGCACGGGGAACCGGGTCGCGTGCAGTTGGGATCGACGAATTTGGATGTGAAGACGATCGATCGTTATAAAAAAGTTATTGGACGTTGGACGGCTGCATTTAGTTCCCAGTCAGAAATTTTTCTTTACAGTTGTCGGACAGGTGCGGGAAATCTCGGCCGTCAGTTTTTGGCAAAACTGCACCAGTTAACCCAGGCGAGTATTGCCGCGTCTTCTCAAATGTTGGGACGAGGACTGTGGGAATTCGACGTTTGCCTCGGAAATATTTTTTCTTCTATTGCCTTTCGTCCCGAGATTTTATTTCGTTATTCGGGGACGTTAAACTTAGAAAACCGTCTTTATGCCACAGGTGGACCGAACAGTGAGCAGCTCTTCGTTGTCGATCTTGAGACTGGAGATTTGACCACTCTTGGAACTCTGCAAAATCAATCCTTTGCATTAGCACGAGATAGCACGGGTACTCTCTTCTATGCGAATACCGAGGAAGACGGTTCAGTTCAATTTTATTCGAGTGAAGTCTCCGGAAATGCTATTCAAAACCCCCAATCTCTGGGTGAAGTGGGGATTGGTGAAAACAAGCCACTCCTAAAACTCGGCCAATCTCAGGATGGCAATTTATTTGCCATGACTTCTGCTTCTGTCAATGTAGATAACGATGAAAATTATGTAAATTTATATACGATCGACAAGAACGATGTAACCCAAGCTCCCGTGGTTTTAAAATTCAACCAAAAAGCGGGGCCTGATGGAGAAATCACAGGAGAATTCGGTCGGGGGGGAGGAGATATTGCCTTCGATCCGGAAAATGCTGATGTTTTTTATGTCACAGTTGCTCGTCCTAATCAAGGGGTTTATCAGCTTTACAAAGTAACACTAGATGATGCGAGTAACCCAACTTCGGGAACGGGAGAATTTATTGGCGATCTGTTTGAACCAGACGGTACTACACCACTCGATGCAGATGGTGCAGGTGCTTTGGCGTTTGGTTCTGACGGATCGCTATACTTTACCAGTAACAAACGACTTTTCAAGTTAGAAGAAAATGACTTCCGAACTCCACCGGCCAATGAAGAACTAACAGCCACGAAAATCAGCGATCTTTCGGCGGACATCACTGATTTTGCAACTTTACCCCAACCTTCACCATTCCTCAATATTAAAGTGGACAAGGAGGACGAACAAACGGGTAATGGTATTGCTAATTCAGGGGATACGCTAACTTATACAATTACCATTGAAAACAAGGGGATAAAAGATCCAGTTAGCGGTAACATTACTGATGGTCTCATTGAAGGTATTCAGGTTTCCGATCCTTTAGCGAGTGGATTTAGCAGTTTTGCTTGGACTGAAGTTATTCAAGATGCCAGCGACAATACGGTTTCCGAAACTTCAGGGACGGGAGCGATCGATCGAACGATCGACCTCGATAAAAACTACACGGCAGTTTATACGGTTACGGCGAAGGTTCAAGGATCGACGCCGATTGGTGATTTTGTCACTAATACAGCGACAGTAAGCGTTCCGGGGTTCAGTCTCGTCGATCCTGACGACACCGACAAAGTTGTTAATTCCATCAGCGATGACGACAAAGCTGAAATGATTGCTAACGCGCCACCAGTGGCACAAGATACGGTGGTGGACGTTCCGGACGAAAATCCTGTGTCGATCGCAAGTCTTTTTGCACTCGACCCAGATGGGGACGATATCGAGTACTTTATTATCGACACTTTACCGCCTGCCTCGGAAGGTAAGTTGACGTTTCAGGGGGATGACGTCGAACCTGGCGACAAAATTCCCATTGACGATCTCAACCATCTCCAGTTCGATCCAACGGACGGTTATGATTTTCAAGGCGCAACGTTTCAATATCGCGCACAAGACAGCCGATTTCGCATTTCCGAACCCGCAACCGTCACGCTGAACGATCCGCCTACAGCAGACGATAAGTCTGTCACCGTGAATGACACTGACACGAATTTATCGATTTCAGGCGATGATGACGATGGTACAGTTCAATATTACGTCATCGAATCGTTACCGTCGGATGGAACCCTTTACGTTGGAGATCCCGACAACGGTGGGTTTGTCGTTACAGCCGGACAACAGCTAACCCCCGACCAAGTTCAGCAATTAGTATTTCGTGCAGACTCGAACCCCGGTAATATCGACACGAGTTTTACATTTCGGACTGTCGATAATCACGGTGCTGAATCCGATTTGGCAACCGTCGATTTAGATGGAAATGCCCCTCCAGATACGACAGACGCAGATTTTGACAATCTCACGGCAGGGACACCATTAACTGGCTTGGGGGGAACGGACGACGACACCGACACAGACGACTTAACCTTTAAAATTACCGAACTTCCCACTGAAGGTACTCTGTACCTCGGAGATCCCGCTACGGGGGGAACACCAATTACCAATCTTTCCCAAGTTGACAACTTAACCAAAGCCGAACTCGACAGTCTCTATTTCAAACCGCCAGCAACAGGTTTTACAGGAACCAGTTTCAAGTACGCGGCGATCGATGAAGACGGTGCAGAAGATCCGACCCCGGCCACCGTTCAACTTACACCGAACGGCGGTAACGTTCCCCCAGATACCGATAACACCACTGTAGACGTACCGCCGAATACCGCCAGTAGCAGTACCACGATTCCCCCAGGTATTCCCACCGCAATTACAGGATTGGGAGGAGACGATCCCGACGGGAGTGTCGCTAAGTACAAAATTAATACGGTTCCAGGTAACGGAACGCTTCTTATCGAAGATCCGATGGCTCCCGATGGTTTCAGGGAAATTAACGCCAATGAAGAAATCGATGCTGCTGATATCGACAAATTGGTGTTTCTCCCTGGCCCGGGTTTTAACGGGACGAGCTTCACTTATTCTGCTATTGACGATAATGGAAAAGTCGATCCGACTCCGGCGACAGTAACGCTGAATGCGGGAAACCAAGTCCCCGATACGCAGGACGTAACGCAAAGTTTGCCTTCTAATTCGGGCGACATTATAAAACTCAATGGATTAGGGGGCAGCGATCCCGACGGCAACGTAGCTTTCTACACCGTTTCTCCACCCAGTGGTGGAAAGCTATATATCGGAGATCCGGCACTGGGTAACGAGATTACCGCAGATACTCAGTTAACTCCCGACCAACTGCAACAGTTGTATTTCAAGGTTGGCGATCCCAACGCAGATGTGACGATCGAGTACTTCGCCACGGACAACGACGGCGATCGCGACCCGACCCCTGCCACCGTAACGCTGACAGCCGATAACAATCCTCCTGAAACCGATGGCGCGTCCAACAGCGTACTTCCCGGTCAAAGTCGCACCCTGACCGGGTTGGGCGGTAGCGACAACGATGGTAGCGTGTCGTATTACGTCATCAAAACCATTCCCAACGGCGGAATTCTCTATTTGGGCGACCCGGCGGACGATATTCGCATTCAACCGGGTCAAAAACTGTCGCCGCAAGAGATCGAAAAACTGGTTTTCGTCGCTGGGGACAACTTCTCGGGTACCAGCTTTACCTATGCTGCCGTCGATAATACCGGGGAAGAAGACCCGACGCCAGCCACCGTTTCCATCGCACGAACAACAACGCCAACAGTCCCAGCCCCCACTCCCGACCCGGACCCGGAACCGGAACCGGAACCAGAACCAGAACCCGAACCAGATATCCCCGCCAGTCCCGATTCAGAGGTCGAGACCCCCTGCTGTCCCCCAGCCCCCCTCGAACCGGCGATGCCGGAAGTGGCCGGGTTAGGGACGATCGACCCCCCAGAAATCGACGAACTCCCCATTCTCGACACCAACAGCTTCGAGATGGCCCTGGAAAACCGCCAAGAGGGAGACGCCGGAGATAACCTCCTCGAAGGCACCGCCGGAAACGACGAACTACAAGGCCGCGAAGGTAGCGACGGACTGCGGGGATTTGAGGGAGACGACTTCCTACAAGGGGGGATTTCTGGCGATGCGAACGTAACTCGCGATCGCGACGCCATCGCCGGAAACCAAGGCAACGACCTCATCGGCGGTAACGAAGGAGACGATACCATCTTCGCCGGGAAAGACAACGACCTCGTCTTCGGCGGTCGCGACAACGATCTCATCTGGGGCGATCGCGGCGACGATACCCTCTCCGGAGACAGGGGAGACGACGCCATCGCCGGAGACGAACTCCTTCTCGATGGCAACATTCCCTCCGGACGCGATCTCATTTACGGAAACGAGGGCGACGATACCCTCAACGGCAACTCCAACGACGACTCCATCTCCGGTGGAACGGGGACAGACATCATCGAAGGGGGCAAAGACAACGACCTCATCTTGGGGGATGAAGGCAACGACTCCCTCAACGGTAACTTCGGCAACGACACCATTAAAGGCAGTCCCGACACTGGAGACGCCGCCACGGAAGCCGATATCCTTCACGGCAACCCCGGCAACGATGTGCTTTCCGGCGGTATAGGGGACGATACCCTCTTCGGCGGCCGCGATGGGGATACCGTAGACGGCGGTGAAGGCAATGACATCCTCTTCGGCGATCGCGGTGCCGATATCCTCATGGGAGGAGACGGCGACGATGCCATCGTCGGGCGATCGATGGACCCCACCCTCCCCGACGAAGACGGCTACGAGTTGATTTACGGCGGTGCCGGAAACGACTTCATCCACGGCAACGAACGGGACGATAGCATTTCCGGCGGCGACGGGGACGATCGCATCCTCGGCGGAAAAGACCAAGACCTCATTTTCGGCGATGGCGGCAACGACACCATTAAAGGAGAACTCGGCAACGATACCATCCTCGGCAGTTCTAACGACGCTGTCCCTGGCGTTCCCGATAACGACCTCATCGCCGGAAACAACGGCAACGACCTGATTAAAGCCGGCCACGGCGACGATATCGTATTTGCTGGAAAAGACGATGATATCGTCTACGGCGAAGACGGAAACGATGTCGTCTTTGGCGATCGCGGCCGGGATATCGTCTACGGTAACGGCGGTAACGATATCCTCGTCGGCGACACGGGAAATCCCGAAACTGACGATGCCCAGGCAGATTCCGATATCGTCTTCGGCGGTATCGGTGACGATATCCTTCTGGGCAACCAAGGCAACGACAGTCTCGTGGGTGGCGACGGTGACGACATCGCCCTCGGCGGCCAAGACGACGATCTCATCTGGGGCGAAGCCGGAAACGACAACCTATCGGGGGATTTGGGTAATGATACCCTCTGCGGCGGCGACGGAGACGATACCCTTATCGGTGCCAATACCAACATCGAACGGATTGGGGACGGAGACGACCTCCTCTGTGGCAGCGTTGGGAACGATCTCCTAGCAGGAAACGAGGGGAACGACAAACTCAGCGGCGGCGATGACGACGATACCCTCTTCGGCGGCGATGGGGACGATACCCTCATGGGAGGAGACGGAAACGACCTTCTCAGTGGCGATCGCGGTAACGACAGTCTCGTGGGAGGCGAGGGAAACGATCGATTTCTCCTGTCCGCCAACAGCGGCAACCTCACCATCGCCGATTTCCAAAAAGGAAGTGACTCGTTCCTCTTGTCCGGCGGTCTCACCCTGGAACAGCTTACGGTGGCACAGGCGGAGAACGATACCCTCATTCGCCTCGGAAATACCACCCTGGCGACAGTGGTGGGATTTGCCCCCTCAGAAATCGACGAAAGTGATTTTCAGTAAGTTCTCGGTGATGGGATGATGAAACCTTAGGGGTGGGCATACCCACCCCGACAGACGGCATTTTCAAGGGGTTCACCCCTGTACAATGCCGTTTTTCTCGACTTGCCGCTTCGATCGATCCTTAGCGATTTCCGTTTTCATGTTTCGTTGGTTTTACCGCAAACCCTCAGAGAAACGCTCTGACCCACTGTCAGAGACTGGGTTTTTGTCAAATTGGCGTTTTCAGTTATGGACGGTCGTATCGATCGCCATCGCCCTCGTCATCGCATCGCCGATTTTATTCGTTCTCGGCAGTATCTTTTTCGACGCCAGCGAGGTCTGGCAGCATCTCGCCACCACCGTCCTGCCCCGATACGTCCGCAATTCCGTACTTTTAATGGTGGGGGTGGGTTTCGGCGTCGTCACCATTGGGGCGGGAACCGCTTGGCTGGTGAGCGCCTGTCGCTTTCCCGGCGTGCGGATGTTCGAGTGGGCGTTGTTGCTGCCCATGGCTGCCCCAGCTTACGTTTTAGCCTACACCTATACCGACTTTCTGGAATTTTCCGGACCCGTGCAAAGTCTCTTGCGAGATTGGTTTAACTGGGAATACGGCGATTACTGGTTTCCCAACATTCGATCGATCGGCGGGGCGATCGCACTCCTCACGCTCACCCTCTATCCTTACGTCTATATGTTGGCCCGGGTGGCGTTTCTCGAACAGTCCGTCTGTACCCTCGAAGCCAGTCGCGTCCTCGGCTGCAATCCCTGGCGGAGTTTCTTCACCGTCGCCCTACCCCTGGCCCGTCCCGCCATCGCCGCCGGAACCGCCCTCGCCTTAATGGAAACCCTCAACGACTTCGGAACGGTGCAGTATTTCGGCGTCGATACCTTCACCACCGGGATTTACCGCACCTGGTTCGCCATGGGAGAACGCATCGCCGCCACGCAACTCGCGGCGTTTCTGTTGCTGTTCGTGTTCGCCTTGCTGCTTCTCGAACGGTGGTCGCGGCGTCAAGCCACTTACTATCAAACTTCCGCATCGTTCCAACAACCGCCGCGATTTGACCTGAAGGGATTTCGAGGGATGGGAGCCAATCTCGCCTGTAGCTTACCCGTCATTTTCGGTTTTATCATTCCCGGTGGCGTATTGTTACAACTGGCGATCGCCAAATCGGACGAAACCTTTGGCGATCGATTTTGGGAATTCGCCCGTCACAGCCTGTTTTTAGCCAGCCTGACCGCCGTTATCGGCGCGATCGTCGCCTTGATTCTCGCCTACGGCGTCCGTCTCAACCCCTCCCCCTGGATGCGTTTGGCCCTGCGCGTCTCCGCCCTAGGATACGCCATTCCCGGTTCGGCCATTGCGGTGGGGGTATTAGTTCCCGTGGGGGCGTTAGACAACACCATCGATCGCTGGATGCGATCGACCTTTAACATTTCCACCGGACTGTTACTCAGCGGCACCGTCACCATCCTGATTTTCGCCTATCTGGTGAGGTTTTTGGCCGTTTCTCTCAGCAGCATCGAATCCAGCCTCGGGAAAATCGCCCCCAGCCTCGACGAAGCCTCTCGCAGCCTCGGGTACACCCCCTTGAGTACCCTGTTCAACGTCCACGTTCCCATGATGTGGGGAGGATTGCTGACCGCCACCATGATGGTGTTTGTCGACGTCATGAAAGAGCTTCCCGCCACCATGGTGATTCGTCCCTTTAACTTCGACACCCTGGCGGTGCGCGTCTACAACCTGGCTTCAGACGAACGCCTGGCCGAAGCCTCGGGTCCCGCGTTAGCTCTCGTGGCGGTGGGGATCGTTCCGGTAATTTTCCTGAGTTGGCGCATCGCTCGATCGCGTTCTAAGGAGACGATGGGATGACGAGATGATGGGAAATTCTCCGATCGCCTCATCACCTCCTGACCGCCTGACCTCATCACCTCCCCATCTGATACATTAGATGGGGACTGTTTGAGGAACACTGCGGATGGGTTATCTGGTAGCCACCACAAACATGAAAGGCGGCGTGGGAAAAACCACTATGACCGTTAATTTAGCGGCGTGTTTGGCGAAAGACCACCGCAAGCGCGTCCTCGTCGTCGATCTCGACCCGCAAATTAGCGCCACGCTCTCGCTGATGTCGCCGACGGATTTCGCGCAAATTCGCAAACAGCACGGGACGCTGAAATATCTGATTCAAAAATCGATTACCGGGGATCTCGGGACGACGGATGCCAAAGATATCGTCCGTCCTTATGCCGGAAATCTAGGGGGGATCGATATTCTTCCCGGTGATATCGATTTGTATAACGATTTTTTGGTGTCCGAAGTTCTCTACAAAAAAGCTATTCGTAATCCCGAACGTAACTTCGAGACGGTCTGGAACTCCTTTGAAGATTCCCTGATGTACGGTATCCTCAAACCCCTGGTTCCTCACTACGATTTTATCTTTTTAGATTGCGCTCCCAGTTATAACTTAATCACCCGAAGCAGTCTGGTTTGCAGTGATTTTTACCTCATTCCCGCCAAGCCGGAACCTCTTTCTTATATCGGGATGCAACTGTTGGAGCGTCAAGTTAAAAAAATAATTGAAACCCATCAAGTCGATAAAAAACAGCAGACTCAATTGGTGGGAATTGTCTTTACCATGTCTCGCAGTATTTTAGCGGGTCGCTATTACAAACAGGTGATGAAACGGGTTCGTCAAGAGTTTAACGATTCCCAGGTTTTCAAAACCTCAATCCCCATGGACGTGAGCGTATCTCGGGCTGTAGATAGCTTCAAACCCGTGGTTCTCAGCGATCCCAACACGGCAGGTTCTAAAGCCTTTAAAGCGCTGGCGCAAGAATTTTTGGCGAAACTTCAAAAACTGACCCCTGCCTCCCAGAGCGTCCGCCTATCTAAATTAGAATGAGCGTAAGACGAGCCGTATCGCACCCTGCTGGCAAAAAAGCCCTGCGATCGCGTTCCTCACACCTTTGAGAAAGGAGTCTAAACCATGAACGCCCGATGGTTTTGTCTGGTTCCAACCGTGGCGTTAGGCTTGGGTGTGCCTCCCTGTGCGGCCAGCATTCCTCCGGAGTTGGTCGTTTTGGCACAAGATAGCTCGACCTGGCGGGTTTTCGCATCTCAGGAAGGCCGGTTTCAGGTGATGATGCCAGAACCGCCACAAACGTCCACGGAATCGATCGATTTTCCCGGCGAACCCATCGCCTTATATGCGTTTGCGGCGAAAGACTCTCAAAGCGAGTATCTCGTCACCTATTCGGACTATCCCAACGAGTTTATCGATCGCATGGGAGAACCGACCCAGTTCTTGCAAGCCGTCAAACAGGGATTTCTCGCAGGAATCGAAGCCAACGAAGAATTCAGTACGGTGTTACAACTGGAGGGCTATCCAGCCTTAGAAGTCGAGTATACAACGCCAGAGGGGGCGGCGGGATTGGCTCGATTTTATTTGGTCAACTCGCGGCTATATCAAGTGATCGCCACCTCCAACGAAACGGCGTCGGGCAATTTTTCAGAAAACGCCGATCGATTCTTCACCTCCTTCGATTTGCGTTAGCCAACCACAGGAATCCTGAATTTTGGCTGCATTCCCGATGTCCGTTGTTAGACTGAAATGGACGACTCCTCCACACTCAAACGCCTCAATGGACGCTTTCATCGAACAACGGATGCGGTTGCTCTACCACGAAAAAATCCGTAGGCAGATCGAACACTACCGCCAACGGGTCGCACAAAGAACGGGCGATCGCCGCTATAGCTGTCAGTATTACGCCAACTCCGCCTATCTTCTGTGCGCCGTGAACCCTTCGGGACCCTGTTCGACTTGTCGCCACTATCAACCCAAGCGATCGCCATAGGCATCTGTGGGATTGTCCGTTCCCTTGCAACCCGATAGAACGGGACGAGGGAAACCCTCTCAAATGCCAATTGAGCCAATTTGAGAGGGGCATTCGCCGCCTGCGTCCATCGCTCTCCTCCTGACCGGGTTCGGACGGGATGGGGGAGTTTAACCTAGAGTAGTAGGTACTACTGGCTCACGACGAAAAACTCTATGAACGCCAATTCCACGTTTCTGTCTTCTGCCAACCGTTGCGTCGTCGCCCTCTGCGGGGCGATCGCATCGAGTCTCGTTAGCCTCCCCGCTTGGGCGAATCCCCCAGAAACAGCCCCGGCGGAACTCACGCAACTCCTCGAAAATATCGACGCGGCGGCCAGTTCCGCAGACGTGGATGCAGTGATGGATTTTTACAGCAGCGACTTCGTTCACGAGGACGGCTTGACGCGATCGAGCCTCCGTTCGGCGTTGGTGCAACTGTGGGAACGCTTTCCCGAGTTGACTTACGAAACGGAATTGCTCTCTTGGGAAGCGACGGAAACCGGCTACGAAACTCAAACGCGCACCACGATCGCGGGAACGGAAGCTGCACCCCATCGCCAATACGACCTCAACGCCACGCTACAGTCCCGCCAACGCTACGAAAACGGCGAAATCGTCTTTCAAGAGGTTTTGGCAGAACGGGCGACGCTCACCTCGGGAGACGCACCGCCGACGGTGACGGTGAACCTTCCTGAGAGCGTTCGTCCGAACAGTCGCTATCACTTCGACGCCATCGTGCAGGAACCCCTCGATAACGACTTTTTACTCGGTTCAGCCATCGAACAGACGGTGTCGGTAGACAATTATCTCGACGATACGGCCTTGGAGTTGCAACTCCTCTCGGCTGGGGGGTTGTTTAAAGTGGGGGAAACGGAAGCTCGGGAAGGGGATTATTGGCTCTCGGGGGCGATCGTGCGTCGTGGAGGCATTACTATCGTCACGCAACGGATGAAGGTTAAGAAATAGTTCGTCCTTCGTCGGCGCTTTGTCTCCCATGCTACGACGAAACCGGGATTCTAGAAGAGACCCGGTTTTTGCTTGGCTCGTTGGGGAACTTTGGCCGACCCATTCAACCGATGTTTAACCGATGCGAAGGTGAATGCGAGGATTGAGCTTGTCTTCAACAGGCTGGCCGTCTCGCAGATGTTGTTGCACAATATGCGGTACGTCTTCTGGCTGTACCTGACAGTACCAGGTTTCGTCGGCCGCCACGCGCACCGTCGGCCCCGAACTGCACTGTCCGAGACAGCCGCATCCTTCCACTTCGACCCCTTCTAAATTGGCCTCGCGGAACGCTTGTAAAGTCTGTTCCGAACCGTTGTTCGTGCAGGAACGGTACTGACACACGAAGATGCGGGGGGTCTCGGAGGCGTTGGAAGAGTTGGAGGTGGGACGGTCGGCCATGAGGCGATCGAGACGCTACGCTACAGCTTCCATCTTAGCGAGCCTTGTAACAAGTCGCCCGTTCGGGATTCTTTCGGGATTCTTAACGAACTCGCACGGGCGTCGAACGGTATGATAGGCAACAGAAACCAGACACGAGACGACAGCGGAAACTATGGTCAAAACCGTTGCTGAGGTAATGAGTCGCGATCCGATTCTCGTCCGACCGGATACGCCGATTCAAGAGGCAATTCAAATTATCGCCGAACGCCACATTAGTGGCCTGCCCACCGTGGACGAAACGGGTAAACTCGTGGGAATTCTGTCGGAAACGGATTTGATGTGGCGCGAAACCGGGGCGACGCCCCCGCCTTACATCACGATTCTCGACAGCGTGATTTTTTTGGAAAATCCCAAACGGTACGAAAAAGAGTTGCATAAAGTTTTGGGGCAAACCGTCGGCGAAGTGATGACGACGGAACATATCGTGACGATCGCACCGGACTGTTCGTTACAGGAAGCGGCTCGTTTGATGCACGAGAAGAAGGTTCATCGTCTTCCGGTTCTCGATGAATCTAAGAAAGTGGTGGGAATTTTGACGCGGGGTGATATCGTGCGGGCGATGGCAGCCAGCAATAACGATGTTGAGTAAAGTCTAGTGCCTGAATCGTAGACTTGAAACGGCATTCGATTTGGATTGACAGTTCTTATCGAATACACTTCTTAAAATCGTTAGACTTGAGGGGATTTTAAATTCCCTCGATCGCTCTTTCAATTCCAGCGTTAACCGAGTTTTCTAGCCCAAAATTAAATCACTAGACAATAAATAACTCGAAAATCTGAGTTAGAAAGCTTGGCCAGATTGGCTGAATGATTGTGGCTCGAAACCTGCAAGTTTTGAGAAGGTTCGAGATTTTCTTTTTGGCAACTTTTTTTGATAGCCACTCCCTAGAAAAAACTAAACTTTCAAAATGAGTATTACACCGGAATCCGTCAAACAATTGATCGAATCGGAAGATTACGGCGATCGCTTGCGGGGTCTCAACCAGGTCGATCGCATCGATCCGGCCGTGGCCTTCGAGTACGTCAAACCCGCCCTCAACGACGAAAATCCTCGGGTTCGCTATACCGCCACCAGTAAAATGGCCTCCCTCGGACGCCAGGATTTACCCCTATCCCTAGAACTGTTGCGCTTGCGGTTGCACAACGACCCGGAAATGGACGTGAAAGCCGCCGCCGCCGATTCTTTGGGGGCCCTGCAACTCAAAGAAGCTTACGATGATTTGGTGACGCTCTATCACAGTACGGACGACTGGATTATTCAGATGAGTATCGTGGCGGCGTTGTCCGAACTCGGCGAGCCTCGAGCGATCGAACTGCTCGAAGAAGCCGTTCGACACGAGACCGAAATTATTCAAACTACCGCCATCAGCGCGTTAGGCGAACTCGGCGATCCGAAAGCCATTCCCTGGCTTGAAGAATTCATCAACCACCCCGAACCCCAAACCCGTCTGCGGGTCGCCCAAGCCTTGGGACATATCGGCGGCGACGTCGTGCGTCCGCTGTTAGAACAACTGGCGTCCGACGCAGATGCTCAGGTCTCCGAACGGGCAAAATACTGTTTGGAAAACCTTTAAAATCCCATCCCCAACTCGAGAAAGGCGGTATCGGAAAGGCCGCCTTTCTCGATCGTCCGGCGCGATCGTGTTAAGAAATCCATCAATTGTAACCAAATTGGCAAATTTGAGGTAATAAAGACGCTAGGCTTGAGGAAAACTGTTACCGACTCGGGAGATCGAGCAGCGAGAGATCGGGCGTTGTCTGTTCGCCACAGGAAGTAATAGTCTCTCAAGCGTTGGAGTCGGTTCGTTGCCGTAGGAGACCGCGATCTTCGTTTTCCTAACGTGCCCTTTGATGGAAAACCCCAACCCTCATGCCCCAAATTCAAAACTCCCACTTGCTCCGCGTCCCAACTCAAGCCGACTGTCCCGTTCGTATCTTTCGACGAGACGACGGCTTAACTGTCGTTCATCAATACGTTGCGACCAGTCCCGTAGCCGTTACAGACGTTTGGGTCAAAGCGGGCGCCGCCAGCGAGCCGGACGAGTGGTCGGGGATGGCACATTTCCTCGAACACATGATTTTTAAGGGAACCGAACGACTGGCCCCCGGTTGCTTCGATCTCGCCATCGAAAGTTGTGGTGGCGTCACCAACGCCGCCACCAGCCACGATTACGCCCATTTCTTCATCACCACGGCCGCGACCCATTTTCGCGAAACCTTACCCAATCTGGCCGAACTGCTGCTGCGGGCGGCCATTCCAGAGGAAGAATTCCGTCGCGAGCGAGATGTGGTTCTCGAAGAAATCCTGCAAAGTTACGACAATCCCGACGATTTACTTTTCGAGGCGACGATGGAAGAACTCTATCGACGCCACCCCTACCGCCGTCCGGTGTTGGGAACCGAAGACAGTTTGATGGGGCGATCGCCCGAAGAAATGCGGAACTTCCACAGTTCCCACTACCAACCGGACAAGATGACAGTGGTTGTCGTGGGCGGCGTGTCGGAAGCCGAAGCCCTCGATCGCGTGGACGAGTCTTTTCGGAACTTTCCCACCCCCGCCAACTGTCCCAACTTCCCCATCGAAGCCGAACCGCCTCTGTTAGAAGTCCGGCGTCGCGAGTTGCGACTGCCAAGATTGGAAATGGCTCGCTTGAACCTAGCATGGGTCGGTCCCGGTATCGATCGCATCTGCGACGCCTACGGATTAGACTTGCTGTCGGTGATTCTGGCGGCCGGGCGATCGTCGCGACTGGTCCGAGAACTGCGAGAACGGCGTCAGTGGGTGCAAGGCATTACCAGTTACTTTTCCCTGCAACGAGATTCGAGTCTGTTTACAATTAGTGCGTGGCTCGAACCGACCTATCTCGAGGTAGTGGAACGAACGATCGTCGATCGCCTGCACCAACTGCACGTAGAACCCATTCCCGAGGCCGAACTCGATCGCGCCAAACGGCAACTGCGAAACGACTACGCCTTTTCCACCGAAACCCCCGCCCAACTGGCCGGGTTGTACGGCTACTATCAAACCCTGACGCAAGCCCAAATCGCCGTCATGTATCCCGAGCGCATTCAAGCCTTCGACGCCGAAACCTTACGTCAACTGGCCAGTCAATATTTGACAGTCGATCGATACGTGGCTACCGTAGCCATCGGCGATGAATGGTGTTGAATGGTAACGTATCTAAGGCACTTTGCCCGTTCGATCGCTCGATCGCTTCCCCATCGTCCCTCACCCAGTTTCTTGAGGTGGTTCAAAGAGGAAGTAGTGACGAGATTGGGAGATAAGCTGTCTCTTCCTCGTCCCCTTTGACAGCGAACTGCTCGGCAGTGAAGACAGTGTCCAGTTAACAGTATCTCCCCTTCTCCCCCTCCCCCCATCTTCCCTACAATCTGACCGGAGCGCAACTCAATGACCCAACGGATCGCCCATCGCGTCGTTCTCAAAAACGGTATCGTTGTCGTGGCTGTCGAGAACAAGACCGCCGATATTATGACAGCCCGTATGTTCGTGAAAGCGGGCAGTCGTTGCGAACGTCCCGATCGCGCTGGGGTCTCCCACCTGTTAGCGGCGGTGATGACCAAAGGCACCGACGGCCTGTCCTCGATGGAAATTGCCGAACAGGTGGAGTCGGTGGGGGCGAGTTTGGGGGCTGAAACCACCAGCGATTATTTTCTGCTGAGTTTGAAAACCGTCTCGGCCGACTTTGAAGAAGTCTTGTCTCTAGCCGGACAACTGCTGCGATATCCTTCGTTTCCCGAAGCGGAAGTGGAACTCGAACAGCGGTTGACCTTACAGGCGATTCGATCGCAAAAGGAACAACCGTTTTCCATCGCCTTTTCGCGACTGCGAGAAGCTATGTACGGCGATCGACCCTACGCGCGATCGACCCTGGGAACGGAAGCCACCGTCGCCAGTTTGACGCGGGCGGATTTATTTCAGTTCCATCGCACCTACTTTCGTCCCGATAACCTCGTCATTAGCCTTTCGGGATGTTTGGACTTCGAGGAAGCGGTGGCACGGGTCGAGAAAACCTTCGGCGATTGGGAAATTCCCGACAATCCCATCCCGGCCTTAGATTTAGCCCCGATTACCTCCCGGCCGACGGTGACGGGATTGCCACAAGAAACCCAACAGTCGATCGTCATGCTGGGGTATCTCGTCCCCTCGGTACTGGCAAAGTCCGCAGAACGGGTGTCTTCGGAATACGCCGCGTTGAAACTGCTCAACACCTATTTGGGTAACGGCTTGTCGAGTCGTTTGTTCGTGGAACTGCGGGAAAAACGGGGGTTAGCTTACGACGTTTCCGCGTTTTACCCCACGCGCATCGATACCTCTCAATTCGTGGTGTATATGGGGACGGCACCTCAAAATACTGTGGTGGCGGTCGAAGGGTTGCGCGTAGAAGTGGAACGGCTAACGGCGTTACTGCTGACGGCGGACGAATTGCAAACGGCGAAAAACAAACTGCTGGGACAGTACGCTCTCGGCAAACAAACCAATTCCCAAATCGCGCAAGTTTTGGGGTGGTACGAAACCATCGGCTTGGGCATCGAGTTTGACGAAGCGTTTCCCGAGGCGATCGCTAACGTGACGGCGGAAACGGCGCGTCGCGTCGCCAGTCGATACTTTATCGAACCGTATATTTCCGTGGTCGGCCCGGCAACGGCGATTGGCGGCATTTTACCTTCAACGGTTTGTTGAGGGGATTTGGAAATCCCGTCTATCGCTTCACCACCCCCCAAGCCTTCGGCTATGGGCGGAGTACTGCGACGGATCTTGGTAGGGGCGAACACCGTTCGTCCTGTCAAGATCCGGTTTTCGATAAACTCAATCCTGCGTTTTCTTCACTAACTTCACGAATTCCTGCAACGCCGTTTCGTACTCCTCTCCCGCAATTTCCTGTAAGTTGTTGTGTCCGGAATTCTCCACCCAATACTTCTGTTTCGGTTCGTTCGCCGCTTCAAACAGCCGTTCTCCATGCCAAAACGGAACCACTTCGTCTGCGGTTCCGTGAATTACCAACACTGGACAGTAAACGTTGGGAATTTTCGCGAGGTTGTTAAATTTGTCAAAAGGAACGATGCGGAGTCGCGTCACGACGCGGAAGGTGGTGACGAAGGTACCTTCGACGATGAGTCCGGCGATGGCTTCTCGCGACGCTAGATCGATCGACGGACCGCCGCCGAGCGATCGACCGTAGAGGATAATGTGACTCGGGGGAACCTGTAGCGTTTGCGTGAGATAGCGGTAAGCGGCGTTGATACTCAGGTAAGTGTTCTGTTCGGAAGGTTTACCGTCGCTGGTCCCATAGCCTTGATAGTCGTAGGCGAAGACGGCAAATCCCAAGCTTTGCAGTTCGATGAGAACCGGAAGAATCAGTCCCAAGTCTTCGGCGTTCCCGTGGCTGTAGAGGATGGTGTAACGAGCCTCTTCGTTCGGCAGGTAAATCGCTGAAAGTTCCCGGCCGTCGCCGATGGGAACTTTGACGATGGCCTCGCTGTCGCGATAGCTGGCTTCGGGAGGCAGGAAGATGGAGCGATCGCTACCGAAGTAGGCATACAAACACAGACAAACGTAAACGAACAGCAGAGAGCGGAGCATTCGCAGTCCCAAACGCATTGATTGATACAGAGGCAAAGTCGGCTTTTGGGGGAATCGCCATGTCAATGCTACAGCAAGGGGGGAAGCCTCGGACGGTCGATCGCTCCCCGAAATCACGCCGTCTCCGAGTTCGGCGATCGCCTCGACGGTTGGACTGACGCGAGATCGTCCGACTCGAACGTTCGGGTTTCTCGCGTTTTATGGCTTGCTTGAAAATACGCAATTGTTTTTTAGTATATCCGTATATTCACAGAATAAAACGAGCGGATTTTAAGCGATCGAATTTTATCGTAGACTCGATTTTCAGTATTTTTGCTTAAGTAGAATATTTTCGTTTGAAATAGCGATCGATATCTTTAAACTTCGAGTATTTTTTTTTACAAAACCTTCATCAAATCGCGGCCAAAAGTTCATATACTAAAGTCAAAGGGTGTTTTTAAAGATAGAAAAAATAGAGGAATTCGTCATGTCGATTGAAAAAATTACACGCATTTCAGCCATTGCAGTCGGAACCGTCGCGGCCATGTCCGTTCTCTCCCCAGCCGCGAGAGCTGGTAGCCTGTGGACTTATCAGGCAGACAGCTTCACCGACAAATCGGGTGATGACTCCATGGAAGTCTTTGGCATGGCCTATCGTGACGATGGGGATACTGTCACCTTCGCCCTCAACGGTGGAATGGCTTTGGGCGGGTCTTATCAGAATTTCAGCCAAGTCAAAGACAACTATATTAATTGGGGCGATCTCTTCATCAACCTCAATCCCACTCAAAGCCTAAATCAGTCGTTCCAAACTGGAGAAGTCATCGGCATCCGCTTTGACGGCACCAACGATTCTGGTATTGATGGAGATGTCAACACCTACTCCTCGACTCCTGGCGAAACGGGCGTTTATATGGGCGTGACTGGGAAATCCGTCGCAGGTGCCAACTACGGATATTCGAGTTTGTCGTCTTGGGAAAATAGCGTCACTGGCGAAAGCTACGGCGATGCCAGCCTCGATAAAAACTACTTTGGAGACAGCAACGCCAAAAACGTCATCAGCAGCTACAACGAACGGTTGGGCAATGTCAATTTGATTGCTGACACCAGCAGTTTGGATCTCGATTGGACGGGGAATATCGGAGACGAAGGAGAACACACCATCGCCTTTAGCTTCGATCGATCCCTCCTCGGACAAGAACAAACCGAATGGATTGCCAGTGCCTTCCTCGAATGCTTCAACGACGGCGTGGGAATGCGAGGAACCTTTGCCGCCGTTCCCGACGAACCCGGCGACGTGGCGGACGTTCCCGAACCGTCGATGTTGATGGCGCTCGGTTTGATGGGATTGGCAGGTGTGAAATCTCGCCGCCAGAAAGCCGCATAAGTCTTTGGTCTCTCTACGGGTTTTTGTGATTTTTTGTCAAGGGTTAATCCTCGATCGCCTGGACGTTGCGTCCGGGTGATTTTTTTTTCAATTTATTCAACGATCGGCGACGCAAAGGGAAACTCGGTTTCCAGGTTCCAACGTCGTCCGTCGTGTTTCAACAGCGTCAGATGGGGAACGAGGAACTCGTACTCGATCGATCTTTCTTTCACCTCCTCCCACAGCCGTTTGAACTGAGAGCGTTTGAGATCCCGAAAAGCAATGGTGATGTGGGGACGAAAAGGACGGTTGCGGGTTCTATCGTCGTTTAACGCAAACGATTCCAAATGCAAGGCGAGAGCGGGTTGCAACGCCATCAATTCCGGCGTGTGGACGACATTCACGAACACCACTCGCGGCGGAAACGCCGCAAATCCCGACAGCTTCATAGGAATCGGCGGATAACTGTCCGCAAACGCCGCCAACTGGCGTTTCACCTCGGACATTTCCGATTCCATACGTTTGAACGGCGGTTGTAACGTCACGTGAGGAGGCGATTTCAACGCCGCTTTACTTTTATAGGTATCGCGGACGTATTCCTTGAGTTGGGTAATCTCCCGTCGAACAGCCAATGGCGGAAGCAACGCGATAAAGTAGAGACTGAGTTTTTCAGATTCGGGATTTAACTGTCGTTCCATGCCTTGGTTTGCCAAAATCGAAACGGGTATCGTTGAAAAGTCTACGTTCGATCGCTACGTTCGGCCGCATATTGAATACGTCAAAGATTTAATCGCCAACGGTCACAACGCCAAAAGCGGCTACTGGGGATGTCGCGGCGGCGGGATGTTGCTGTTTGAGGCGGAGTCGATGGAGGAAGCGAAGGCGATCGTGGAACGAGACCCCCTCGTCGTCAATAAGTGCGTGACTTACGATCTTTATGAATGGTGCGTGGTGGTCGAACCCTCGGGAGATGAGGGCATGAGGGGATGATGAGATGATGAGATGATGAGATGAGGGGATTTCAGATGGTTTCATCATCTTCCCATCCCTCTTCGTTTCGTATCTTCACCAGTATCGATCGAACCGGACGCCATCGTGTTATACTAACTGTAGACCCGGACTCATGCGATTACGACGCCCAAACCTTGTCAGGACCGGAAGGTAGCAGCAATACGGGATGCTCGTAATAGGCGTGAAATCCGGGTCGCCTTTTTTCAGTGGTAGGGTGCGTGACTTGAAAAATCGGGTGTGAATCGTTAGACCGATCGATCGTCACGCACCGACTCATCACCCCGATCGTACCCTCACCCCATCATCACCTCATCACCTCATCCCCAAACCTCCCCGGAAGCGAGTTCGGTAAGTTACGCTGTAGGGTAGGGATACATCGCGGAGGTGAATATGGCTGGATTTGGAGATTTGGTTCAAAAAGCGTTTTATCTCGGCGTAGGATTGGCATCCTACGCAGGCGAACAAGCCAACGAACTTCGGGTGAAGGCTCAGAAGTTGGCTGACGAAATGGTGGAACGCGGCGAAATGAACGCGGAAGAGGCGCGTCGCTTCGTGGAAGATATTATGAAGCAGGGACAGCAAGCGCAGAAATCCCAGGATACTTCCGACACGTCGAAGGAACCGCGTCGCATCGAAATTTTAGATGAAGAGGAAGAGGTGGAACCGACAAGACCTGAATCCGCCTCCGATCGCTCTGGAGTAGATGACTTACATCAGCAAGTTCGGGACCTCGAGGAGGAACTACGACGGCTGAAGCGAGATGGATAAGTTGAGTTCGATAGGTTATGGAAGATTGGACGACTGAATTTTGGAAAGCGATCGATCGCGCCTGTGATGACTTTGACGCTTGGGTAGACGAGGCGAACCAGGAATTCGAGAAACAAGTCGATCGCTGGTTTGCAACCTCTGAGGCCATTTCTGAGGAGTTGTACGAAGCCGTTTCACAGGTGGTTCCCCTTGAGGAAATGAGTCGGGAGATCGATCGAACTTTGGAAGATTGGTTCCGCGTCTGGTTCGAGATCGATGGAGATTTTGAGTTAGATTGGGATTTGGAGGGATTCGACGAAGACAGCGAGCCGTTTGTCTCCGTTACCTACTTTCGACCCACTTCGACGTTCCATCCAGCCTGTCGCGGCTGTCAACACTATCACGGCCAGATGTACGGCGAAAACCTGTTCGTGTGCGGGATGCACCCTTACGGCTGGGATGGTGAAAGTTGTCCGGATTGGGAAGGACAAGGAACGTCACCTCCTCGAGGCGACCGTTACTGACAGCCAGTCAGTTCGCCTTGCAAGCATTTCGTGGTACAACTCGAAGATATATCCTCGAGTTGTTGGGGATTGTTTTCGAGAGTGGGGTCGGCTTGCAGTTGTGTCGATAAGCAGTGGTTCACCGCTTGTTGGCGTTGGCGTTCGACACGGGAAACCCACAGCCACAACCCCAATCCCATCGCTACAAACAGCAATAGGAACAACCAGTAGGGAAAAGGAGGATTTTTTTGAATCGTCTTCATCGTGGTCTAAGGACAAGTTCGTGAAAAGAACAGCAAAATGGGGGTAGAGACCCGATCGACAACGCACCGTCTTGGTTCTCGATAGCGAGATAACACTGAACTCCGCCCGACTTAGATTTTTGTTTTACCGTAAGAACACGGAATGCCGTTCGGGGAGTTTGCGGAAATCCGAGGGAATGGTTTATGTGGTTTTACGCAAATAGATGAGGAAGCCCTCGGAAAATTGCGAAAAACCAAGGTTTTAACTTTCCCATTATACGCAACAAAAAAACGAACGGCCAGGGTCGATCGCCCAAAACGTAAAAAAAGACTTAAGAGGGGAGTCGGCCAAAACGGGGTTTGTGGTTCAAACTAAGTGAAGAAGACTCAAAGAACCACTGCCAGAACCAACGATCGAAATACGATGACACAGATCGCCGCCAACTATTCCGTCGCTTGGATTCATCAAATTGCTGAAATTCCCAAAGCCGCTTGGGACCCCCTCGCTCAACCCTTGACGACGCCGTTTTTCGAGTGGGATTGGTTGCACGACTTGGAATCTTCGGGAAGTGCGACGGGTAAAGCGGGGTGGATGCCCTGTCACCTCACGGTTTGGCGCGATCGCACTCTGGTGGCGGCGGCCCCGTTGTATTTGAAAAATCACAGTTACGGCGAGTTCGTCTTTGACCATCAATTTGCCGATCTCGCTTATCGTTTGGGAATTGAATACTATCCGAAACTGCTGGGGATGAGTCCGTTTACTCCAGCTGAAGGCTATCGCTTTCTCATGGCCCCCAACGAAGATGAAGACGCGCTGATTGAGTTGATGTTGGCGGAGATCGATCGCTTTTGCGATCGAAACAACATCAGCGGCTGTCACTTCCTCTACGTCGATCCTACCTGGATTCACCGCCTGCAACGCTACGGTTGCACCCCTTGGCTCCATCACAGCTACATTTGGAGCAACAACAGTTTTAACAGCTTCGACGACTATCTCAAATCCTTCAACGCCAACCAGCGTCGCAACATCAAACGGGAACGCAAGGCGATGGCGAAAGCGGGGTTGGAACTCAAAGCCTTAACGGGAGACGAGATTCCTCACGCTCTCTTCCCCCTGATGTACCGTTTTTACGAAAATACCTGCGATAAGTTCGGCTGGTGGGGAAGTAAGTATCTCACAAAACGCTTTTTCGAGCAGCTTTACCACAACTATCGCCATCGCGTGTTGTTTATCGCCGCTTACGGGGAGGACGACGACCATCGCCACCCCCGGGGAATGTCGTTTTGTTTGACGAAAGGCGATCGACTCTACGGACGTTATTGGGGAAGTCGCGACGATATCGACTGCTTGCACTTCAACGTCTGTTATTACAGTCCCATTGAATGGGCGATCGATCGGGGAATCGGACGCTTCGATCCCGGAGCCGGGGGACGCCACAAGAAACGTCGGGGATTTCCCGCCACGCCCAACACCAGCCTACATCGGTTTTACAATCAACGGCTCTCGAAAATCCTCGTTCCCTATCTTCAGGAAGTCAACGAGATGGAACAGCAGGAAATCGAAGCGATTAACGCGGATTTACCCTTCGCACAACCGTCCATTTGAGGAACAGTTTTGATGAGAAGGCGGTGGGTTTGGCTCGGAATTTCCATGCTCTTGGCCATATCCTGGGGAGGATGTGGCAACGATTCGACGAAGGAACCCATGACGAAGGAACAGATGGTGACGCCCAGCCGCGAAACGCTGAAAATTATGCCCTTGGGAGATTCCATTACGGAAGGGTATAACGTTCCGGGGGGATATCGCATCGATTTGTGGCAGCATTTGCGCGATCGCGGCTACCTTGTCGATTTTGTGGGAACGCAAGCCAACGGTCCCGAGGAACTCCCCGATAAAGACCATCAGGGACATTCGGGATGGCGCATCGACGAACTGCATCGCGGCGTGTCTCGTTGGGTGAGTCAAACGCAGCCGGATTGGGTGTTGCTCCTCATCGGTACTAACGATATGGTTCAGGGGTACGCTGTGGAACAGGCGCCGACGCGACTCGAGGGGTTGCTCGAGGAGGTTTGGAAGGCGGCTCCCCAGGCGCAAATCTTTGTCAGTTCCATTCCTCCCATCGACCAGCCGATGTTAAACGCTCGGGTGCAGGTTTACAATCAGTCGATCGCCGAAATGGTGGCTCGACGCCGGGAACGGGGCGATCGCATTGCATTCGTGGATGTTTACAGCCAACTCACCGTCGAGGATTTGGCCGACGGGATTCACCCCAATCGCGAGGGACACCGGAAAATTGCCCGGACGTGGAATCGAGCGTTAGACGCAGCGTTGAGCGATCGCTGAATTAACGCCTATTACCATAAAATACCGATAGTGTCAATACAAACCGTTCGCGAGGGCTAGATTTCGTCTCGAAGTATGCCGACGCTCACCTTAACAGATAGAGCGCAGGACTTTCCGCCGAAAGAGTTAACTGACCAAAAAATCATCAGCACTCATCTGACTCGGATCGACTCCCGGTAGAACGGCCAGCAGTTGCGTCGTCGGGCGGTGGATAATCTGCGTCGTCGGCGTCACGCCGTCTGCGAGAGTTCCCCAGACGAAATCGAGATCCTCAAAACCGATACCACTGGGCAACGCAATCACATCTTCAGCATCATTGTAAAGAATCAAATCGTCAGTATCTCCCCGCAAAACATAAAGATCCGCCCCCTCCCCACCGACGAGAGTATCCCGACCGAGATCGCCGATGAGAACGTCATCCCCGCCGTTTGGGAGAGGAACGTCCGCATCGGAAATCAGCAAATCGTTATCGCGACCGCCGAATAACGTATCGCGGCCTTCCCCGCCCAATACGGTATCGTTGCCCATATTGCCGTTAAGGAGATCGTCGCCTCGATTGTCCGCCACGATATCATTACCGCGACCTCCTAAAACAATGTCGTTCCCATCTTCGGGGGTGGTGACTCCACCGCCCCAAACCGTATTTTCGGTTCCGTCAATGCCATCGGGAGTCATATCGCCCCCCACCACGACATCGTTACCCGTATTGCCATATAGGGTATCGTTGCCCGGACCGCCATTAATCGAATCGTCTCCCGCAAATCCGGCAACCGCATCGTTTCCCGCCAAACTAAAAATTTGTTCCCCTGTCTCGCTGCCGAGAAGAACGTCGTCGTTGGGGGTCGGTTCCAGGGACACGGGCGGTTCTGACCCGGTAGGGATTGATTGAATTAGAACGGAAACGTCATCAGACCACTGTTGAGCCGTCACGAGGTCGGTGTAGCCGTCGTGGTTGAAATCCCCCGCTGCGACGGAGGTGGGGCCGTTTGCCACGTCCACGGCAGTGGCTGCGCCGAAACTCCCCGTTCCGTCGCCCAAAAATATCGATACCGTATCGTCCGTTCCCTGTTCGAGTTCGTTCCTCGATACGTCCTTCGCCGTCGCCGCTAAATCCAGAATGCCATCGCCGTTAAAATCTCCCGTCGCGACATCGGAGAGTCCCAGCGTAAAGGGATTGTCAGCGTTGAACGACTTGGCGGGATTTAGGTTATCGGTGCCGTTACCGAGTAACACGGAAAGGCTTCCGGGACGAGTGGCGGCGTTGGCTAAGGCCACATCGGGATTGCCGTCTCGATTGAAATCCTCAGTCACGACAGCACTGGCACCTGCGTCTAGGCCGAGAGGAAAATCGGTTTCCGGGGTGAAATTGCCGGTGCCGTCACCGAAAAACAGGGATACCGTATCGCTGGAGAAAGCAGGGAGGCTGTTGGCCGTCACGAGGTCGGCGTTTCCGTCGCGGTTGATGTCTGTCGCGATGGCGTCTTCAACGTAGCCGTTGGCGGAAACGCTGGTTGCGGAAAACTGTCCGGCACCGTTTCCGAGTAACACGAGTACGTCGTCGTAATCGATGGCGTCTCCGGCAATGATGAGATCGAGGTTTCCGTCCTGGTTGACCTGTCCCGCACTGATGGAGTTGGGGTTGAAAATGGGATCGACAAAGGAGGAACGACTGGCGATGTCGAAGTTGTTGAGGGCTAAGGGGGTAGTACTGTTAAAGTTTCCCGTTCCGTCTCCCCACAAGATCGATAAACTTCCGGCGTGGTTGGCGATGGCTAAATCCTGGCGCGTGTCGTTGTTGAAATCCCCCGCAACCATCGCTCTCGGTTGGTATCCAACGAGGGGAGGCGGTTCGGTGCTGACGGGAAAGTTGACCGCCGAACCGAAGTTTCCCGTTCCATCTCCGAGTAATACGGATATGTTATCGGTTTGTTCGTTGGCGGTGGCGATATCGAGATGGCTGTCGTTGTTGAAATCAGCGACGACAACGGATTGAGGTGAACTTCCGGTGATGGGGTAGTCAGTTCGAGTGAATTCGACAGACATTTTATCGTCTCCTGTTTCTTGCTTGTTGGGGGTGTATCTCACAACTGTTTTTCGCCAGAAATCCGACATCTCTAAGAGACGGGACACCCCAAACGGAGGATCTCGGAGATACGGGGTTTCTTAGAGTCTGTATTTCAGCAAGGCCAAAGATACATACAACGCGATCGACCTCCATATTGCCAAGGGAGCTTTGATAACGGGAGCATCTCAAAGTTGTCCAAATAGACTTTTTGAGAAACTGGGCATCTTGGATATCTCAGGTTTTGGATTTCCGAGTGTTTGAAGATAGCCGGTTTCCGTAATTTTACAGAATTGATATGCTTGACAATACTTGAAAGGTTCGCAACTCATGTCCTAGGGCGATAGACTGGCACTAACCCTTAAAATTCGATCGCTTTTTTACACTTTTTTACAACCTCGTTCGCCATAAATTCAGTAAAATTACGCAAAAAAATATCAAGCAAATCTTACTTAATTTGACTCAAGGTTCGAGTCAAAAATGATGAGAATTGCTGAATTTAAGGCTATTCTTATTGTATGTCGATCGAAAAAAATCAAAGGCTAAACGCGCAAAAAATTTATTTTTTTATAGGTTTCTATAAGAAAATTTAAGTTAGACCGGAGGTCAATACTATAAAATTGATTCCATTGAAAAAGAAAAAGAGGCGGCAGTTGCGTCGCCAACAGGAATCGGCGGCGACGCAGTTTTAAGGTGGAAACCCTCGAGACACCTAGCAGAGAATAACAACAGCCAGAGGTGACGGAACCCAAAGGTTTCGGACAAGCCAAACGGAAAGGTCGATCGCAACTTTGCCGTCAATCTCTCGGGAAAGGCGAATTACTGTGACGTCGAACTTCCCCGAACGCAGGCGTCCATAATGGAGGTAATTTCCGCTGGTGGTTCGCCGCCTTCCCCTACAGTTCGATCGAGTCGAATAAACTCTTCAAAGGAGAATTCCTCTTGAATGCGATCGATGGCGCACTGACAGACGGGTTGGCGAGACTCGTCGCCAGCGGTGCAGCTTTGGATAAAATTATCGATCGCTTGCTGGGGATAGGCCGAACCGGTTGTTTCCTGAGAAATTTGAGAATAACAGGCGGCGGTAATATCGAGCATTTCCTCGGGAAGTGCTTCTCCCCCCTCTACCCGTTGGCTAATTTCCCGATATTCCTCGAAGGAATAGTCTTGCTGAATGCGATCGATGGCGCATTCACAGAGTTCTCGCGCGTATTCCAACTCGCCAGCATCGCTCATACAACCGTTCATAAAACCGTCGATGGCAGACTGAGGATAACCCGACTCCGTTGTTGTATCTCCACAGGCGGCGAGGACAGTCGTAACAAACCCCAGTCCGATCGCGATCGCCTGACGTTGGAAGTGTTGCATTGTTCGTGTTAGTTAGGTCGTGTTCGCTAGTTGACACTCCCCGGCCTAAAGGCGCGGGGATTCTCAGTTCGCTGGGTGCCCACTG
>NZ_JBNGCO010000036.1:22458-39422 GCF_049974805.1 Baaleninema sp. | reverse complement strand
CCCAACCCGACGCCGCTTTACTCGATACCGAAAGTTGGTTGTGTTTGTCTGTCAGTCAAGTTCAAGCCTCGGGAGAGGTGAGTTATCGAACGCTGTGGTCCTATCTCAACCCGGACACTCTCGCTTCGGACACTCCCGATACCGAACAACTCAGTCAGGGAATTCTGGCGTTTATTTCCGATTTCACTGAAGCGAGTCTCGGTCAAGTCTCTGAGTCCTTTTCGCGGGAAATCCTCGATGCGGCGTCGGAATTTGTCGGGGAAGTCGATGAAACCCTTAAGGACAATCACAGCGAGAACCGAAGCGATCGCCACGCGGCTAAAGAGCCGCAACGTTCCCTCCTCGAAACCACTATCGGCTTTTTCCTCGAGGACGATTGGTCGTTTCAACGCTTAGAAGGTCGATCGGTGTTGCAACTGGGGTTTGAAGGGGAAAACGGCCGCTGGAGCTGTTTCGCCAAGGCCCGAGAACCCCAACAGCAACTCGTGTTTTACTCCATTTGTCCCGTCGAAGTCCCCGAAACCCAGCGTCAGGAAATGTCTGAATTCCTCACTCGCGCCAATTATGGACTTGTTATCGGAAATTTCGAGATGGATTTCCAGGACGGGGAAATTCGCTATAAAACCAGTCTGGATGTGGAAAACGACGTGCTGAGTTCGGCTCTTGTGAAAAATCTGGTATATCCCAACCTTCTGACGATGGATAAATACCTTCGGGGTATTGCGGCGGTGGCGAAGGGGGAGATGACGCCGACGGAGGCGATCGATTGGGTGGAAAGTTCCTCGGAATAGAGAGTTTCCCCATTCGAGAGCGAAGGTCTTTTTTCTCCGGAGTCTTTTTTCTCGGGCTAATATCGAAGCGAAAGGGTGCATCTCCCGTTCGATCGCAACCTGCACTCTGAGCAACTCGATATCTGGACGAGTTTTTCGGACAGCGTGGGTGGCTGACGACTGAGGCGGTAGAGATGCTCTCAATGGAAACGTTTTCTAGGTTGTCTGTATCGTGTCACAGCGTCCTCCCTCTTTCGATTTAGCCACTGTGCGTTGGATTGCTCTTGGTTCGATGCTGTTGGGTGCCTCCAGTACGCTGTTGTTGGGATTGCGGTTTTCGCCAGATGACGAGAGGCGCGAACCGTCAGCGGAGGCGACTCCGACTTCTCTGGCTGAGACCGGACAAGCTGAGACCGGCTCTTCTGGAGATGCGATCGCCTTCAATGCGAAAGCGTTTCGCATTGCGATTCCTCAATTTCACTCTGAAACCTCTTCTTCGGAAACCTCTTCTGCGGAACTGAGGGTTCCAACGGAACCTCCTCCCAGAGAAATGGCTTTGTCTGAAGAACCGCCATCGCTGTCGTCAAGGCGCGATCGCTCGAAGTCCTCGAATCCCGATTTCCGGGCTGGCGGCGTCTCGACGCCGACGCCGAAACCTAGGGCGATCGCCGAAAATACAGACGAGTCGACGGTAGACACCTCGCCTTCAGACAGTTCCCCAGACAGTTCCCCTTCAGAAACCTCCCCTTCAGATGCGATCGCCCCAACGCCAGAGTCGATCGATAATTGGTCGTTACCGGAATTTCCGGGGGAACGGCTCGAACTCGAACTGTCGGACGTGGTGGTGTTGGCGTTGCAGAACAACCGAGACATAGAAAACGCCTATCTCGAACGATTGCTGTCGTTTCAGGAACTGGCTTCAGCCGAAGACAAATTCGTTCCCAACTTTACGCCAGAAGTCAGGGTAACGGTCGATCGCGATTGGTTTGAAGAGAGGTCGACGAATCAAGATACGTTACAGTTAAACGCCCAAGTCGAGGTTCTGCTTCCGACGGGGGCGTCTTTTGAAGCCAGCATTGGTTCGGCGAGCCAGCCGGGATTCGACGCCAGGGGAAGCGATTTTTTTCCGGTCGATCGCGTCGATCAGAATGTAGAAGTTCGGTTCGTCCAACCGCTGTTACAGGGGGCGGGAACCACCGTCAACCGCGCTTCAGTTGAAATCGCCCGTCTCGAAGATCGATCGGCGTATTTGGCGTTGAAAGCCACGCTCATCAATACGATAACGCAAGCGATCGAGGCGTATCGTCGTTTGTTGCAAGCCCAGGAACGTCTGAAAATTCAGGAACTGGCCCTCGAGAAAGCTCAAAGACAGGTGGAGGTGACACAAGCACTGATTGAGGGGGGACGTTTGGCGCCTGTGGAATTAGTCACCTCTCAAACACAAGTGGCCAATCGTGAAGTGAGCGTGGTGGAGGCGAAAAATGCCTTGGGTCAGGCTCAGTTAAATTTGTTACGAGTGTTGGATATTGATCGCGAAGCGGTTCCGATCGCGGTTCAGTCGCCGTCGATTCCGGAGTTCGATGGCGATCGCTGGCAAGTCGATCGTCTCCTCAACGTCGCCTTGCAAAACAACCCCGACTATTTACAGTTGCGTTTGCAATTCGAGCAAACTCGTCTGAACCTGTTGTTAGCGGAAGACGAGCGGCGGTGGCAGTTAAATTTCGACGCGCGATATCGTCAAGGGTTAGAAGGCTTTCGCGACACCAACGGCGAATGGACGGCGGCTTTGATTTTGCAGCGCTCCTTTTTCGGCAACGATCGCTTAGATTTAGCCGTAGCGCGACAGGAAACGCGACTTGAGACCTTGCAAAACCAGATCGCGAACTTTGAAGACAATTTGCGAATCGACGTACAGAATGCAGTACGAGATCTCGAAGCTAAATTCCGTCAAGTGGAACTGGCGCGACGGGCGCGGGAACTGGCGCAGCAGCAGTTAGAAAACGAGCGGGAAAAAATTCAACTCGGGGTCGGGAACCTTCGACTCCTCGATCTCGTCAACTTAGAAGATGATTTAGTCGAAGCAGAAAATCGCGAACTCAACGCGGCGATTATCTACCTCGACGCACAGACGACGCTCGAGCAGTTGTTAGGGGTAACGCTCGAGCGTTGGAATCTCGAACTCGAGATCGACTCAGAAGACGCGTCTTTCGGCGTTTCGGACACTGAGGCCGAGTGAGCGCGAAACGTTTCGTTTGAGCTTTCAACCTCTGTTTTCGGGTCTCGAGTTTTGATGGCAAAGTGCTAGGCGAGCGGTTTAATCAACCCGTTCGAGTTGCCACAAGATTTGATTTCCTTCCCGTCGCACGCGGGAAACGACCCAATTTCGCCAAACCCAGTGGTCGCCGCGACTGGTGACGGCACTGGAGTTAATGTCGATGAGGGCAGCCAGTTCGGAGCTGCTGACGAGATAGCCTTTTTCGGCGATTTCGTCGGCGATATGCAGGCTTTCAACGAGGTTGCGGAGTTGGTTGACGCGGCCGTCACGGGGCAACTCGTTCGTCGCCAGATGGTTGGTTAAGTCGTTAGAAGATGCGATCGTGTCTGCCATTCCAGAAACGGTTAAAAAGATAGAAGTTACAGAAATTGATTGTAACGTTTGAGGAACCAATCTGTCAGTGTTCCACCTCATTTCGAGCGAGGAAATTACTGGCTATGCTGTAGGTTTGCCTTATCGGGATCGGCAGAGTTTCCAGGCGATCGCGCCGCCGACAATGCCCGCAAGCAGACTCAGCAAGAGACCGAAAAATGGAGAAATTTGAGATTTGTCGGCGTTGGCTGGACGGCTCGTCCAGGCGAGACTCGTGGCTTGTGTGGTGGCAATTCCCGTACCGACGGCCATTAAGACCGGCGTTAAATCTGGTTTGGAGAATTTAGAATTTTCGTCGATTGGGGTGGCCTGTTGCAGGTCGATCGCTCCGTTGAGGGTATTTATAACGTTTTGTAACAATTCGGAACCGACTGCAAAACGAGCGCGATCGGTTTCGATTTGCAGGCGGTAAATTTCAGCCGGCCCGTCGGCGAATTCCGAGAGAACGTCGAGTTGGCTGTCGGGATCGAGTTCGGCAATTTTTTTAACTTGTTGAGTGTAGCTGGCTAAATTGGCTCGAATGGTGCGAGCTTGGTGGTCGAGGTCGTTGAGGTGTCGGGCGTAGCGAGCGGACAGTTCCAGGGTTTCGACGAGTTTTTCCCGCAAGCGATCGAGAATCAGGGGAGAAAAGCGATCGGCGCTGTCGCGATCGCGCAGTTGTCCTCTCAGGGCGTTGGCAATGGTTTCGATTTCGATGTAATCGGCTTTCAACTGGCGTTTGAGAGACCGACTGCGGGAATAGGCCCAAAGGATTTTGTTACGGTAGCAGCACAACCGCAGCAAATGGGGATACAGCGTCGCCATCGTGTCCCGCACGCCATCGAGAGTTTGTCGCGGCGGAAACAGCAACAGCAGCAAGTGTTGGTTTTCGCTTCCCGGATGTTCCCAATCGAGGGGAGCTTGCCAAATTTCGTAAAGAGTCGCTCCCGCAAAGCGTCCTTGTACCGATTGGGGTTTTTCCCACTGCCCCTCGGGGATGAGTTGCTGGCGACAGGCGCGGGCGACTTGGGACGATTCCGGATGGTTGCCGGGAAGTTTCGCCCACAGCAGCCAAGTTTGACCGATGTTGCCCTGTTTTTCCGGAGATAAAGTCGGGCTGCCGTCGTCGCGGCTGCGATCGCGATCGAGCAGCGCCAACAGGCCCCGTTGCATTTGGGGCAGACGATCGAGGGATTTGGCGGCGAAATCCGGTTGACCTTGGGCCTGAGCTTTTCCCGAATAATTAACTTGCAAGGCGTAGGTATCGCCGAGTTGCAAAGCGTAGAGATAGCCGTCGAGATCGTCACCGAGCGATCGCTTACCTTGGGGCGCCTCGGGAAACAGTTCCACCGAGGAGGCTTCGGGTTTCTCCAAAGCGGCCAGTTCGTCTAGTCGCTGGCGGCCGCTCTCGTCGAGGTCTTCATAGTCGCGATCGAGGTCAGCTTCAATTTTGCGCCAAAAGCAATGGCGGTTTTGGCGAATTTTTTCCGCATCTTGACCCAGTTCCTCCTGTAAGTCGTAGAGGAACAGCGTAAACGTGGGGTAGATGATTTGACTGGCCTCGTTCATTGTGGAAAAAATAAAAGATCTCGGATGAGCTGCGATCGCCTCGAAAGTACGACGCACCGCGACCGCGAACAGTGCCTTAAAAGGGGCGTTAAACGATGCCTTGTGCCTTCACACTCGCCAACACCGTCGGAACTCAAGTCGAACTGAGCAATTCCGACGGTCGAAGGTTTGAGAAAATCGAAGCGACTAGACGATGTTTTTCAGAGCTTCGAGAACAGTATCGTGAATCGTACCGTTACTGACCACAACTCCGCGATTCTCTTTCAGCTTAACATTACGGCTGAAATCCAAAGATTTTCCGTTCATATCGCTGACGCGTCCCCCCGCTTCTTCGACGACGATCGCTCCGGCGGCGTGATCCCAAATATTTTCTCGGTAATCGGGGCTTTTCGGCGACGGAAGCCGCAGGTACAACGCCGCTTGTCCCGAAGCCACCGCTCCGTACTTGGCTTGAGAGTCCATCCGCAGAGAAGGGGTGACGATACCCACCGCTTGCGCGACGGCGTTTTGCTGTTCCGGGTTGCCGTGGCTGGACTCGACACTTTCGACAAACCGCAAGTTGGCGCGATCGCCAGCGTCGCAGACAGCGATCGCCTTCGCTGCGCCACCCGAAAGGGGCATCATCTGCGCCCCTTCCCCGCGCACGGCGACGAACAACACCCCAGAATTCTCCGTGTCGATGGAGAGGGCGGGACAGGCTAACACCCCCAGTTTCACTTCTCCCTCGTCGATCAACGCCAGCGCCACAGCATACTGGTCTTGTCTGAGAAAGCCTTTCGTACCGTCGATGGGATCGAGCGTCCAAAAACGCGACGCCACTTTACCGTTGCCGCGATCGATCCACTTCACCACCTCCCCTTCCGTCGCCTCAGATTCGATTTCTTTAACATAAGCCGCAACTTTTGTCAAGGCATCGGCCATTTCAGGTTGGCGCAGAGCGGTAGCATCTTCTTCTCCCACGATCGCATCCTCGGGAAAGGCTTCGGCCAACGCCTTACAGACCAAAGCTTGAGAGCCGTAATCGGCGACGGTCACGGGACTTTTATCCTTTTTTTCCATCGCGGCCGGGATATCCTGGCGCACCCGCTGACAGAGTTTCGAGGCCGCGATCGCCGCTTGCACGGCAACGTCCTTTTCGCGTTCGTAAGACATAACCACCTATCGATCGAGATCGTATCGAGCTTAGCCCAATATGGGGAGCTTCTGGAGAGGGGGAGATGGGGAGATTTCCCATCATCCCCTCATCCCCTCATCCCCTCATCCCCTCATCCCCACTTCCGGGCAAAATCAAAGTAAAGACCGCGCCGCGTGGAGTGCGGTTTTCGACGGAAATTTTGCCGCCGTGGGCTTCGACGGCAGTTTTACAAAAGGCTAAGCCCAAGCCGGTTTGAGAGATGCCTTCCATAACTTGACCGATTTCAAAGGTCTCGAAAATTTGTTGCTGGATTTCCGGTTTGACCCCCGGACCGCTGTCGGTGATGCAAAGGCAAACGTCGCCGTTGGGGAGATACTCGATCGCCATTTCCACGAGAGCGCCTTGGGGAGAAAATTTGATGGCGTTGGCTAACAAATTATCGAGAACTCGGTGACAGATGGTTTTATCGAGGTCGAGGGTACGTTCCTCTTCAGGAAAGTCGCTGACGAGTTTAATGTGTTTGCGCTCGGCGATCGTATCGAATTCATCTAACACCGTGCGAGCCAAATCGATAAAATCCACGGGTTGGCGATGAAGCTGTAACTTCCCCGCATAGACTTTCGCCATCATCAGCAAACTGTCCACCATCGACTGTAAGCGCATTCCGGAACTGCTGATGTATTTGACGTATTTTCGCTGTTTGTCTTCGAGGGGGGTCGTGGCTAACATCCCCGCTGACCGAGAATCAGGGTTTCAAGCCCCGCCCTTCCAGGGCGGCATTTAAAATGCTAAACTGAGTTCAGTCCGGTGCAGGGTGAATTCGTCAGAGGTGCGAGAGACCTCTTTAAAAACGCAAGCACTCAAAAGAGTCGCAAGGACAGAAAAGTCAAGCATTTGCTCAAATGCTTTCTAACGTACCGTGGGGCGCACGGAAACGTCAAAAAAGCCTGGGGAGATTAGCCCTCTGGAATCTTCAGCCATTGTCTCAAAACAATCCAGTCGGAGAGTTGAAGGATGGTGGGTTCGAGTCAGCGAGTTGGCTTGGCGGAGATTTAAAGGTGGATCGACGAACCAGGAATCCCCCTGCCTTCAGGCGGGGGAGAACGTCAAATCATGATGCTGCTGAGGGGATTTCGGAAATCGTGAACCAAAGCGTTCGATAAGTCTTCGCGGGTTTTCAACAGAGTTCTTAACTGGTCGTACTGCTGTTTGACGCGCAGTAGCGATCGCACCCTAGCCCGCAGTTCCACGGCGTTCATCGGCTTACTGATAAAATCGTTGGCACCGGCATCGATGCCCCGAGCCAGATCGCGTTTCGAGTCGAGAGCCGTCACCATCAAAATCGGCACGTGCTGCCACTCCGGGCGCGATCGAATGTAACGACAGACCTCAAAACCGTTCCACTCCGGCATCATGGCATCGAGGAGAATAGTATCAGGAAGCTGGCGCTCCATTTCCCGTAACGCCGCTTCGCCATCTCGAGCAAACACCAGGTCGTAGCCTTCGCGAAACAACAAAATTTCGACAACTTCAAAGTTATCGGGTTCGTCGTCTACAACTAGGAGTCTTGGAGTATCGTTCATGGGGATGCGGATTGGGACTTGGCAGTTCGAGAAAGGAGGCGTTCGAGGGTTTCTAGTAAGAGTTTTAACCGAACGGGTTTCGCCACATAATCGTCGGCACCGGCTTCGAGACAGCGATCGCGATCGCCGGCCATGGCCAGGGCGGTCAGAGCGACGATCGGCACCTCGGCAACGTCCGCTTCGCCTCGAATGCGGGCGATGGCCTCTAAGCCGTCCACCAAAGGCATCTGAACGTCCATAAGAATCACGTCCGGACGATGTTGTTTGGCTTGCCGAAAGGCGTCCAAACCGTTATGAGCGGTCAGGGTACGGTAGCCGTTGGCGTAGAGGAAACTGGCCAGCATTTCGGCGCTGGCTTTGTGGTCTTCAGCTAACAACACCAAAGGCATCTCGGCTTCGGACCGTTGATGCGATCGCCCTCGAACCGCTCCTAAATCCTCTGTTTCGATAGCCTGTCGGCCGTCGGAAATTGGAGCGGGAATCCATACGGTAAAGCAACTGCCGCGACCGACGCAACTTTCAACCTCCACGCGGCCGCCGTGCAGTTCCGTCAACCGCTTCACCAAGGACAACCCCAATCCCGTACCGCTATAGTGGCGACACAGACGGCTATCGATTTGCACGAACGGCTCGAACAGGCGATCGCGGTCTTCCGGGGCGATGCCGATACCCGTATCGCGGACGGCAAAGGCCAGGTAAGGCTTGTTGTTCTCAGTCGGATCTCGAAGAACCCGCGTCACCGTCAAGCGGACGCAGCCGCCTTCGGGCGTAAACTTGACGGCATTACTGAGTAAATTCACCAACACCTGACGCATCCGCCGTTCGTCAATATCCAGCATCACCGACTCTTCGAGAACCTCGAGATGGAGTTGAATGCTTTTCTTGGCGGCCATCTGTCGCACGAAACTGATACTGGATTCGCACAAGGGTAACAACGACGTCGGCGATGGATGAAGTTCGAGATGTCCGGCTTCGATTTTCGACAAGTCGAGGATGTCGTTAATCAACTCCAACAAATGGCGGCCGCTGCGTTCGATGGTCCGAATAGCTTTGATTTCCCGGTCGTCTAAGCTGCCGTAAACCTGCTCTAACAACCCTTCAGAAATGCCCAAAATCGCGTTGAGGGGGGTTCGCAATTCGTGACTCATATTCGCCAAAAACTCGTCTTTGAGTTGAGTGGCTCGAGCCAGTTCCGCGTTGGTGCGTTTGAGAGTTTCCTCAAAGCGTTTGCGTTCGGTGATGTCGAGGACAGTTCCCAAAAATCCCCAAAAGCGACCGCTGGCGTCGAACATGGGTTCGCCGCGACCGCACAGATAGCCCAATTCTCCCGTTTCCCGATAGAAGCGATACTCGACTTCAAAGGGGCTTTGACCGGCGATCGCCCGTGTGAGGAGGGCGTGATGGTGTTGGCGATCGTCGGGGTGGATGTAACGGTGTAACTCGTCGTAAGTCGGAGCGCCCTGCTGGGGATCGCGCTTGAAAATACGGAAAATTTCTTCCGACCAGCGAATGGTATGGGTTTGGAGATTGTATTCCCAACTGCCTAAATGGGCGATGCGTTGAGCCGTAAGCAGGCGAGCTTCGCTCTTGCGCAGCCGTTCTTCGGCAATTTTGCGATCGCTGATGTCGGTGACGCGCACTAGGTTAAACCGAGTTCCTGCCACTTCGATCGGCGTGGCGGCCAAGTTGCCCCAAAAGAGCCGGCCGCGACAGGTCACATATTCGATTTCGCGACTCCAAAACCCTTTCTCCGCCATCTGGCGGGCAAAATCTCGAAGTTCTTCTGGGGTCGAAGGCTGTCGCTGCAAGCGATGGCCTTCAATACCGAGCAGTTCGCATTTGGACTGCGCCTCGAACAGTTCCACGGCGCGGCGGTTACAATCGACAGTCAGCAGGGAATCGGGATCGACGAGAAACAGGGCGTCGGCGGATTCGTTGAAAATGGCCTCTCGCAACTGGCGGTTTTGAATTAAATCCAGTTCTACGTGCTTGCGCTGGGTAATGTCCTCGGCCACGCTGACAATACGCTCGAGCTGGCCGGTGTCATCTCGGACGGGAAAGGCGCGATCGCGAATCCAACGGAGTTGTCCGTCCGATCGCACGATGCGATATTCTTCGTCGAGGGTTCCGCCGTCAAAAGACTGAAAGGCCGCCAGGACGCGATCGCGATCGCTCGGATGAATCGAGGCTTGCCAAGCCTCCTGAGTTTGGGGATATCCCGTTCCCCAGAGCCGCTCGTAGGCGGGACTGACATACAACAGCTTCTCGAATCCAGGGGAGACGATCGAAAATACGTCGTCAATGGTTTCGGCCAGTTGTCGGAATTTGGCTTCGCTCTCTTGCAGGTCGGCTTCGGCCTGTTTGCGAGCGGTCATATCGAAGAGCATTCCGTCCCACACCACCGATCCGTCCGGTTGTCGTTCGGGTTCGGACATTCCTTGAATCCACACCTGGCGTCCGGAGGGGGCGATAAAGCGGCCTTCCCAATGCCAAGCGGCGAGATCCCGTACTGAAGCCTCGATCGATGAGTCTAAGGACTCGCGATCGTCCGGATGAATCAGATCGAACAGGGTATGCAGGTCGCGACAGACGGCTTCGGGGTCGATTTCGAGCAGGTCTCGCAGGCGATCGCTCATGTAGAGAAATGCTTGGCGGCCGTCGCGCCATTGGGCGAACTGGTAAATCGCCCCCGGCGCGTTGGCGGCGATGCGTTGAAAGCGGGCTTCGCTGGCTTGCAATGCCAGTTCGGTCTGTTTGCGTTCGGTGATGTCGGTGTCGGTCCCCATCATCTTCAGGGGCGCTCCCGTCTCGTCTCGCCACAGGCGTCCCCGCACGAGAATCCACCGTAAGGAGCCGTCTTTGTGAAGCATCCGATGCTCGAAGACGTACTCGGAGGTTCGTCCCTCCAGATAGGCGGTGGCAGCTTCCATCACGGCGTCGCGGTCTTCGGGATAGACGTACTGCACCCACTGCTCGATATCGTTGGGAATTTCGTCGTCTGAGTAGCCCAAAATGGCTTTGACGTTGGGATCGAGATAAAACTCGTTGGTTTGGAGGTTCCACTCCCAAATTCCCACGCGAGCGGCGCGGGTGGCCATGGCATACCGCCGCTGACTGGTTCGTAGGGCGTTTTCGGCAGCTTTGCGATCGCTGATATCGAGGGCGACGGCTAAGAAGAGAGAGGTCGGGGTGGAGGCGTCCTCATCCCCCGTCTCGGCGGACGCGATGCCGTTCAAGGGTCGGTCTTGGCGTTGCAAGTGAACTTCGACGGGGTAGGTGCTACCGTCGGCCCGGTGGTGGTAGGTTTCAAAGGTCAGTCGAGGGGAACTTCCATCTCTGAGAGGTTTTACTAATTCGTGAAACTGTTCGAGGCTGAGATGGGGTTTGATGTCGAGGCCGGTCATTTGCGCCATTTGTTCGGCGGTATAGCCCAAGTTTTGTAACGCGCCGCGATTGACGTAGTGAAAGCGCAGGGTTTCGGCATCGACGATGTAAATTTCGTTGAGGCTGGCGTCGAGAACTTCGATCGCCAGCGATCGCCGATCGATTTCTGCTTTGAGTTGGGCGCTGCGCTGTTCGATCTGACTTTCTAGGGTACGGTTGAGGTTTTGTAGCGCCAGTTCGGTCTGTTTGCGATCGGTGATGTCTTCCCAAGTCCCCAAGACGCCGATGGCGTTCCCTTCACTGTCGAACAGGGGGACTTTGTGGGTGCGTATCCAGCGCCTTTGAGGTTCGACTTGCTGTCCCTGCTGTTGGAGAACGGTAATCGGTTCTTCGATGTTCAATTTGGGACGTCTCGAGGCCAAGATTTCGAGATCGTCGGCGCGATAGAGGGGTGCTTCGCCAGACCAGGGACAGTTAAAATCTGTTAGACCCACGAGGTCTTCGGGGTCTTGACATCCGGCGACTTCGGCCAGTTTTCGGTTGCAGCCGAGAAAGTAACCGTCGCGATCTTTCCAAAAGATGGCTTGGGGAATGGTATCGAGGACGAGGCGCAGAAAGGCTTGGCTGTCGTGTAGGGCCTGTTCGGCGGCGCGGTGTTCGGTTAAGTCTCGCACGATCGCCAGTCCGGCTTCGACGGGTTCGCCCTCGCCTCCGACGGGAACGACGCAGATGTTGTATTGTCGGGAGCCGAAGCCCACGTCTCGACAAGTCCGTTTTCCCTCCAAGGCTTGGCGATACAAGGGTTCGATCTCCGTACAGGTTTCGGGGGGTAAGACTTCCCAGATGGTTTTCCCTTCTAGATCCTGTTTGTGAAAGCCTCGGGCTTGGCAGTTCCAACCGCCGACGGTTTGATAGCGTAGTTGACGATCGAACAGTAAAACGACGCCGTCGGGGAAGTTGTCGATGAGGGTTTGCGATCGCTGTTGGTATTGGTGCAGTTGGGTTTCGAGTTGGCGGTTGCGGGTTTCGAGATCCCGCACCCGTTCGGCGAGTTCGAGGGACGCGATCGCTTCGGCTTCGAGAGGGGGAGTCGTCTGACGCTCGAGTTTCTCGCAACACCAGGCTAACGCTTCCGCTACGTCGGTAAATTCGAGAAGGGTACAGGACGGCGGGAGGTTCGATTGGAGCTGTTGGCGAGCGAGAGTCCGGCTATCGACAGAATTCTCGATGAGTAAAACGGTTGGAGATTGAGTCACGGTTGTTTTCGTGGGTCGCACGTTACGGGCCCGTTCGGGTCGAGCGGAACGGTTTCGCTACAACAGGAAAAGGGTGCGATCGCGATGGCCTGGAGCCTCTCAAAAGGGAAACTGGCTGGGAAATTGCTAAATAATTCCCAGATCGTTGCCAGAATTCCGGTATTTTTCAGTGACTGAAGACGGGAAGATCGAACTCTTCCCCATAAAATCCTGGGGCGATCGACCTGTATGTTTTGGCAACGCAGGTATTTCTGCCAGGTTAGAGATGTACTCCCATCCCAGGACAAGGGATCGACTTTTGGGCGAGAAGATTCAGAGGTTTAATTAACAGACTAATCGGACTAATGTTTCCAGTTTAGCCGCTTGGCAATGGGGATCGACCTTCAACTCGAGGGCGATCGCCCCCGAGCGACCGCTACGGGGCTAAAAGGTCAGAAACTTTCTTCAAGGGATTAGACACTCAAAACTAGGGATCTGCCAGATCCCCGGTTTTTCGTGGAAGTATCTTTTTACAATTTTGAGATGCAACCACCCAAAAGTTATCTCTATTTGTGAAATTTTACTATAAATATTACTTTATTTATTACTTTGTATAATTAATTTTATGACTTAACTTGCCGACTTTAACGACGTTCCCACGGCTTCCAATGGCTGTTTTTCGTCATTTTCCGGCAAAACTAATAGTTTGAAATTTTGAAATAATGTTGTGGAGATCGCCAGCTTTCCTGTAAAAACACCTAAAAAATACTTAACTCTAAAAATACTTAACTTTTAAGGCGATCGAAGAAAGTTAGTTTTGTCAAGGTTTTTCTGGATTGTTAGGACTGACGCAGCGCCCCGGTTTTTGACGAGATTCCGTGATTTCAGCGCGAAAGTCGCCACGACCAACCGGATTTCTCCATCCAAAATCCCATAACTCCTGATTTTAACCGAGAAACGGCATGTCTTAACCGACCGTACCCAACGCCAGTCGTTGCCGTTTAACCCTCATGATGACAGTGGTGTTCGGGGAAAACGCGGTGAGGCACGCCGTGGGCGATGAGATCGACGGGACATTGGTAAGTTTTTTCGAGCATTTCAGCGGAAATTTGTTTTTCGCCGTGATAAAACAGACGACGGTTGAGGCAACCGATGGTTTTAACGTAAGTCGAAACCGCCCCGAGATCGTGAGAAACCAAGACAATAGGAATCGTTTCGTTGAGTTCTCGCAGCAGTTCGTAAATATTCCTCTGCATTTTCGGATCGACGCTGGCGGTGGGTTCGTCAAGCAGCAACACCCGAGGTTCGCTGGCGAGGGCGCGGGCGATGTAAACCCGCTGTCGTTGCCCTCCCGACAGTTGCCCGATGGGCGTGCGGACAAATTCCAACATTTCGACCTGTTTTAAGGCGCGATCGACGATTTCGTCGTCTTTGGCGTTGTAGCGTCTCAGCAATGGCCGCCGTCCCAGGCGTCCCATGCGCACCACGTCTCGCACGCGCACGGGAAACTCGCGATCGAACTCGCTTCCTTGGGGAACGTACCCGATAAACCGCCGTCCCCGTTCCACGGGACGGCCGAAAATTTCCACAGTCCCTTGTCTCGGGCGGATTAACCCCAACAACACTTTTAAAAACGTGGTTTTGCCGCCACCGTTGGGACCGATAATGCCGATGAAATCTCCCGCCTCCACCACTAAATTAATATCTTCGAGAACGGGATCGCGATCGTATCCCGCCCAAACATGACGTACCACAATTGCAGGGGAAGAGTCAGACATTTTTAATCGATCGTTGATAGTTGATAAGGGCTGGGATTGGCGTATTGCGGAATTTCCGCGTGAGTGGGGCGATCGCTCTGTCGTCGATCGCTTGAGTGGAGCGATCGCCCAACCCCACAACGAGGCTGCGGTTGTGACAGCTCTAATCCCCTCCTAGCACGTCGGCGAAGGTTTGAGATACCTCCAGTAGGTTATCCGACCAATCTCGGGCGAGGGGGCTAATGAGTAAAACGTCGCCGCCGATTTCTCGGGCGATGAGTTCGGCCGATTGCGTGTTGAATTCCGGTTGAGCGAAGACAATTTTAATATTTTCGGCTTGGGCTTCGCTGACGAGTTCGGCCAGTTCCGCCGCACTCGGTTCTTGTCCGCCGACTTCGATGGGAACTTGTTCGAGGTTGTAGTCTCGGGCGAAGTAGCCCCAGGACGGATGAAAGACGATGAATTTGCGATTTTCGAGTCCGGCGAGATTGTCGCGAATCTGCGCGTCGAGGGCTTCGAGTTCTTGGAGGAAGTTGGCGAGGTTGGCCTCGTATTCGTCGCGATGGGCGGGATCGAGTTGCACGAGGGCGTCGTGGATGTTTCTTGCTTGGATTTTCACGAGGTTGGGCGAAAGCCAAACGTGAGGATCGAGGGTTTCGTCGTCGTGGGCGTCGTCGTGGGCGTCGTCGTGGGCGTCGTCGTGGTGATGGTGCGACGCCATCTCCATTTTTTCGATCCCTCGCGTCGCATCGACGAGGAGCATTTCTGGATTGGCGCTTTGGATGCGTTCCAACCAGGCTCGCTCGTAGGGGACGCCGATACTAATGTAGGCTTCGGCGTCGTCGAGGGTGCGAAGTTGTTCGGGTTTGGGTTCGTAGGTGGCGGGAGACTCCCCCGGTTGCACCATGACGTTGATGTTAGCGCGATCGCCAGCCAGTTTTTCGAGGAAGTATTCCTGGGGAACGATACTCACGGTAATGTCGAGGCTGTCGTCGGGTTGGGTGTCGGGGGGGTCGGTGGGTGTGGGTGCGTTGCTGCATCCGACGATCGCACTGAGTCCTAGGACAACAACGGCTCGGGGAAGGGATACCCTCATGTCTTTTTCTCCTGTTCGGTGGCGACGGCGCAGGTGGCGATCGCGCTGGGTTCGATGGCTCTTTTTTTGATAACGATAATCATTATAAATAACACAGAAGAGAAGTCTTGACCAGTGGGGAAAAACGGTCGTTTTGGCCGAGGGCGTTCCGGCGGTTCAAAGGGGCTGGGTTCGTGAGTTGGCGGTGCGAGCCGCCAATTGTGAAGACTGTCTTCATGTTTTTCCCAATTTGGCGGGCGATCGCGGCGAGGGTAGGGGGATCGCACTGGTTGGGGTTCATCGCTATTGGATTGTGAAGTGACTCTTTATATAGGGGGGCGATCGCTCTCGTCATATCCGGATGAGAAACGGCGAACGCCGAAAAAAGGCGATTTTTCGAGGGCGATCGCTGAATATTCAGTGCTTTTACGCAATTTTTAAAATTAGTTGTTTTCCGGATTTTTGGGTACTTAGGCAATTCCCGAAATTTCATTCACAAGGCTTCTTAAAGTTTTTGTAAAGTTCAGTGTTTTAACTCAAGACAAACATTCAATTTACCCACTATCTTAAAAGTAGAAGAGCAACAGATAGAGTTCGACTTCAAAAAAACAAAACTCACTTTTTTAGAGGTACAGAACCTCTAAAAACCTCGCCATTCAAAGTTTTTACATAAAACCTAGACTGCGACACAAAAAAAAGGGGAATATCTCAAATCCGTAAAAATATACACCAGCGAGAAGCCGGGTATCTAGATAACCTCAATTTTTGAGTGTTCGACCCCTTGAATAATCCCGGCTTCTGACCCTTTACAGAATTGAGATGTCCTCAACCAAAAAGCCTCTAAAAAACAACAACAAAAGCGCTCTTAAAGACTTAAGTCAATGGGTGTTGCTACCAAAAAAATCATTGAACTTAAGGGATTTTACAGCGGAGCGAATTCATGTCTAACCCCAGTGCTAACGAGCAATATATGCTGGAACTTGTCAATCGGATGCGACAAGACCCAGCCTCAGAACTCAATTTACTCCTCAATAGTTCGAGTTCGGAAGTACGAGAAGCCTTAAGCTATTTCGATGTCGCTCGAACCGTTTTAGAAGACCAATGGCAACAGTTAGAAGCCGTTGCCCCCGTCGCCTGGTCGGAACAACTGCACGATTCAGCCCAAACCCATAACGAATTAATGGTGTATTACGATCGCCAATCCCATAATTTACCCAACGAACCGCGTTTGCTCGATCGTATCGAAAAAACTGGATACCAAGCGGCAAAAGTTGCCGAAAATATTTTCGCGTATCCCGAATCCGTCTTTGCCGGCCACGCCGGATTCGCCATCGACTGGGGCAATACCGATACGGGAATCCAAAACCCACCGGGACACCGAATTACAATTCTCAACGGCGACTATCGAGAACTGGGAATTTCCATCATTGAAGAAAACGACCCCGATACCGAAGTCGGTTCCCTCCTGATAACTCAACACTTCGGTATCGATCGCAAGGCAGCTTGGTCGCAGTCCGATCCCTGGTTGCTGGGCGTTATCTACGACGATCGCCGTCGCAACGACAACTTTTATACCCCCGGCGAAGGAGTCGAAGCCGTCACCGTAGAAGTAGAAAACCGCGAAACCGGCGAAACTTACCAGACCCAAAGTTGGAGTTCTGGCGGCTACCAACTGCAACTCCCCACCGGAAGCTACAAAGTCACCTTTGAGGGCGATTTCGACGGCGACGGAGAAAACGATACCGTCTCCGAATCCATTTCCGTCAAAGACGAAAACGTAAAACTCGACTTGGCCACAGACAACCTAAGTCTCTCCGCCTCGGCGACAGC